>NZ_LZML01000187.1:0-98800 GCF_001665695.1 Nocardia sp. 852002-51101_SCH5132738
CGCCGCAACTGCTCCCCCCACCGCAACCGCTGTCCCCGCCGAAGCTGTCCGTACTGCAACCGCCTCCGCCGCAATCACTTCCGCTGAATCTGCGGCCACTGCGACCCGCATCGCCGGCCTCCCATTTCCGACGCCGCGCCGACGGCGATGCTTCTCGGCGAACGGCTGCCACCGAGATCCAGACGAGTGCGCCGACCACGGCCGCGATGACGACGAAGTGCATGAGCGGACGGTAGCCGCACAACCGGGCGTTCGCCCGGTGAGCCGGTTGTGCCGCACCCGGGCGACCTCGCCGGCCGCGAACCTCCTTCGCCGGCCGTTCGTGGCCCGCTCGGCGCAACGGTGCCATGATCGATGGCAGGAGCCCGGTCGCGGGCGTGCCGGGCGTTTCGCATGGTGGTGACGCTATGGACGTTGCGACGTTTGCCGCATTCATCGTGGGGGCGGGGGCGGTGTGCGCCGGGGTCGCGTTCGGGACCGGGTTGCGAGTGGTTCAGCAGTACGAACGCGGGCTGGTGTTCCGATTCGGCCGGGTGCGGGCGGTGCGTAATCCGGGCTTGCGGGTGCTCATTCCGTTCGTCGACAAGATGCACAAGGTGCCGATGCAGGTCGTCACGATGCCGGTGCCGGGACAGGAGGGCATCACTCGCGACAACGTGACCGTGCGGGTCGACGCGGTGGTGTACTTCCGGGTGATCGACCCGACGCAGGCGGTGGTCGAGGTCCAGGACTATCTGTTCGCCGTCGAACAGGTGGCGCAGACCTCGCTGCGCTCGATCATCGGTAAGAGCGAACTCGACGATCTGCTGTCCAACCGCGAACAGCTGAACAAGGGTCTCGAGTTGATGATCGACAGCCCGGCCCTCGCCTGGGGCGTCCACATCGACCGGGTGGAGATCAAGGATGTGGCGCTGCCGGAGTCGCTGAAACGGTCGATGTCGCGGCAGGCGGAGGCCGAGCGTGAACGCCGCGCCCGCGTCATCACCGCCGAGGGCGAGCTCCAGGCCTCACGAAAGCTGACCGACGCCGCCGAACGGATGGCGACCGCCCCGGCGGCCCTGCAGCTGCGACTGCTCCAAACCGTCGTCGAAGTTGCGGCAGAGAAGAATTCGACCCTGGTACTGCCGTTCCCGGTGGAGCTGCTGCGCTTCCTGGAACGGTCGACCCCGCCGGAATCGGGTCGGGAGGGGGCCGGGACTCCGGTGGACACCGCCGATCTGCCCCAGGGCGAGTCGACGCTCGAGCCGGAGGCCGAACCCGGCAACAGGACACCGGCCACCGAACCGCTCCCGGAATACGACCGATCACACTCGCCGAACCCTATTCGCCCGGAGTGAACGCGGCAGTCTCCTGCTCGAAAGTCACAGGTCGTGCAGGTTGGCGAGAGCTGCCGACGTACGGCAGGTAGCCACCGGCCTCCAGCGCATCGAGCACGCTCTGTCGAGTTCCGGCTGGTCACGGAAGTTTGGCACCGGCCCGGTGCGCAGGGTCCTTGATCAAGATCCGGTTGTCGGATTCTCGGGGATGCGGTTCGAGCCGCCAACCGCTGGGAACCGTGACCTGCCCGCGGAAAATCGCCTGCGAGAATCGGACACTGCTCTGGAAACTGGCGGTGAAGAACTGCGCTCGGGCATTGCAGATCGCCTCGGTGAAGTCCGCGTCGCCATAGAATTTCGCCTGGGTGAACCGGGCGTCTCCGAGAAACTCGGTCCGATGAAATCGTGTCTGGCCGTGGAACTTCGCGCCGTCGAATCGCCCGTGCACGAGCCGACACCAGCTCAGCGAGAAGTCCACCAGCCGCGCGCCGGCCAGGTCGATACTCAGCCCCGGCCAATACATCACCGAATGCTCCGCACTTCGCTCCTCTCGAAGCCGGAGGTGCGTGGACAGTATGCGTTGCGCGGTTTTGCGGACCTCCAATTCCTCTGTCGCCCAATGCTGTTGCGCAATCGGTTCGCCGTCGGGTGAGTTCGGAAGGTCGAACGGCATCCGAAGATATGCCCCGAGCACGTTGACGATGGTCTGTCGATGCTCGGGGTTGCCGTGTGCGAGACGCTCGAGGGCGTAGAGGCCGGCCAACCGGACCGGCGCCTTGTCGCTGCCGAGCTGCTCGGCCGCCTTCGTGTACAGCTCAGTGACGCGCCGCTCGATGGCGTCGGCCCGGGCGAACTCGTCGGCTCGCACCTTGGCTCGATGTTCGGCCTGGTTGAGCCGGAAGCGATGCACGGTGATGAAGGTTGCCAGGATTGCCAGAATCGAGGCCGCACTCTTCCACGCCATGTCGAACGCACCTCGGTGCGAGGTGAGGTCACCGCCCCACAACAGCCACAGCACCACGGCACCGACAGCCAGCCCGCTGCCCAGCGCCGCCCACACCCATCCCCAGTGAAAGTCCCGGTTTCGCGCGGGCGGGTTCTCACCCACGGACGCGGCGAAAGGCTCCGAGCCAGAGCGTTCGGAAAGATCCATACCGACATTTCAACCCACGAACGCCGACAAGGGGACGATGCCGCGAGATCGGCTTCGGCGTGGAACTTCCACACGCAGCCATTGTCGGCGTCGAATACGTTGCCGGCCAGTCGATCAGAATCCGCGGGCCGACCACTCGCCGGGTGAAGCGAGCGAGTGGTCCGAGTCCCTGTCCGTCCGCGACGCCGCCCTCGTGACGCGCCGGTCCCCCGCGCCGACGACGCGAAACGCGGCCTACGTCAGCTTCACCCGCGCCGCGACGAAGCGGTTGACGGCCGGGGCCAAGCGGCTGAAGTGGTACTGCAGGTGGGCTTCCGGCGTGACCGGGACGATCTCGCGGTGACGTTCGACCGCGCGCACGATCCGGTCGGCGACCTTCTCCGGGCCGTAGCCGCGTTTGCGGTACAGCGCGTCGTAGCGGGCCTGCTTCGCGGCCTCCGCATCGTCGGACAGGCCCGAGAACTTCGTTGTCGCAACGATATTCGTGTGCACGATGCCGGGGCAGATGGTGTGCACCTCGATACCCTTGCCGGCCAGTTCGGCGCGCAGGCAGTCGGAGAACATGAAAACCGCGGACTTACTGGTCGAGTAGGCGCTGAAACCTTGCTGCGGGCTGTAGGCGGCCATGCTGGACAGGTTGACGATATGTCCGCCGAGTCCCCGCTCGGCCATGGCGGCGCCGAAGGTGCGGCAGCCGTTGACCACGCCGCCGAGGTTCACCCGCAGCACCCGGTCGAATTCGGCGGCGGAGGTCTCGAAGAAGTCTCCGGCCTGGCCGATGCCGGCGTTGTTGATCAGGATGTCGGGCACGCCGTGGGCGGCGATCACCGCGCTCGCGTGCTCGCTCATCGACGCTTCGTCGGAGACGTCGACGGCGTAGGCGTGCGCGATGCCACCGGCCGCCGTGATCAGTTCCACGGTCTCCTTGGCGGCGTCCAGGTTCAGATCCGACAGGACGACCTCGGCGCCGCGGCGGGCGAACGCCAGCGCCGTTTCGCGGCCGATGCCGCTGCCGCCGCCGGTGATCACGACCAGCCGCTCGGTGAACGGCCCGGCTTGCGCGCCGACCTCGGCGCGCCGCAGCGTGCGCGGATACTCACCGGTGTCGACGGCCGTGGCGAGCTCGGTCGCCGAGGTGGCCAGCAACTCCGGATGGGAGAACGGCAGCCAATGCCCGCCCGCGATCTCGCGCCGGAACAGCCGATCGGTCCACTTCGGTGTGTCGTCGTACCCGGCCGGACGCACCGCGATATCGCGGCGCGCGATGATCAGCTGCACCGGCACCTCGGTGTGCCGCTCGCGCGGGCCGAGCATGCGCGGCAGGATGTTGGCGCGGTAGATCCGCATGCCGTCGAAGAAGTCCTGCCGGAACGCCGGGCCCAATGTGACGTTCTCCGGGGAGGTTTCGTTCATCAGGCCGATGAACCGCTTCCACACCTTCTCCGACGACAGCGGCCGCATCACCGCCTTGTTCAGGCCGGGGGTCATGAACAGGAAGGTGTAGGCCGAGGACAGCAGCTGCGTGGCCGGGCCCCACACCGCGCCGCGGCCCATCCGATTGCGGGTCCACTTCGCCAGGTGGTCGAGATTCGGGCCGGAGACCGAGGTGAACGAGGCCACCCGGGCGGCGGCCTGGGGCTCACACACTGCCTCCCACACCTGCACCGAACCCCAGTCGTGGGCGAGCACGTGCACGGGCCGGTCCGGGCTCACCGCATCGGCCACCGCGAAGAAGTCGGAGGCGAAGCGGTCCAGGCCGTAGTCCTCGGTGCGATCGGTCCGAGTGGAGCGGCCGTGGCCGCGGGTGTCGTAGGCGACGACGTGGAAACGCCCGGACAGCTTGGGAATCACCCGATCCCACAGGTGATGGTCGTCGGGCCAGCCGTGCACGAGCAGCATGGTCGGTGCGGCGGGATCGCCGTATTCGTAGACGGCGATATCGAAGTCACCGTTGCGGACGAAGTGTTCGGAGTCCGGAACGGGGGCGGTGTCGGTCACGAGAATCTCCTCGAAGAGGGCGAGTGGAGGTCAGAGGTCGAGCACCAAACGCTCACCGGCGCACCGTGATACGCAGATGAGCAGTTCGCCCTCGGCGCGCTCGCCGGGGGTGAGGACGGTGTCGCGATGATCGGGCTGCCCGTCGAGTACCCGGACCTTGCAGGTGCGGCAGAAACCCTGCCGGCAGGAGTAGGCGATATCGGGCCGCACGCGCAGCACTTCGTCGAGCACCGAGCGGTCGGCGGGAATGTCGAGCACCTCACCGGTGCGGGCGAGCTCGACGCGGAACGGCTTGCCGTCGACCACCGGCGCGGCAGAGAATCGCTCGGAATACATTTCCACACCGGGCATTTCGCGAACGGCCGCGGCGATCGCCGAGGTCATCGGGACCGGCCCGCAACAGTAGACCGATGTGTCGACGCCGACGCCGGGCAGCAGTTCCGCCGCCGTCGGCACACCCCCCTCGTCGTCGGTGCGCACCGTCACCCGGCTGCCGAAGGATTCTGTTTCGGCGAGGAACGGGATGGTGTCGCGACTGCGGCCGGTGTAGACCATGGTCCAGTCCACGCCCAGCCGATGCGCCATCCGCACCATCGGCAGGATCGGCGTGATCCCGATGCCTCCCGCGACGAAATGCACACGGGCAGCGGAGGATCCGTGGCCCGGCAGGACGAACGGAAAGGCGTTGCGGGGCCCGCGGATGGTGAGTTCGGCGCCGACGCGGAGGTCGTCGTGCACCTCGACCGAACCACCCAGTCCGCCCGGTATTCGGCGCACCGCGACGCGGTAATGGAACCGATCGGCGGGGTCACCGCACAGCGAATACTGCCGCAGCCGGCCCGACGGCAGTTCCAGGTCCAGATGGGCGCCAGGTCGCCAGGTCGGCAGCGCGCTGCCGTCGGTGGCGCGCAGCACCAGGCTCACCACATCGGCGTCGTGCGCCTCGATCCGCCGCTCGACCACCCGCACGCGCAACCGGCCGCTGTCGACCGCGCCGGTCACCGGACGCCGGTGGATCAGCGACGCCCACCGCATCCGCGCCTCGGCGACCGCACCGATGATGCCGATCGGCCGGTCCCAGCCGCGCCCGCCGTAGAGGTCGGGCGGCAGTTCGGTGGGCACGGGCCTGCGTGTCGTCACGACGCGAGTGCCTGTGCCGCAGGCGATTTCGCCAGATACGCCACGGCCTGCGCGGTCGATCCGACCGAGGCCGGGGTGTATCCGGGCTTGGCCACCGACAGCGCCGACCACAGCAGCGAGGGAATTCCGGGCAGCGCACCCCGCCACATCGCACCGAGCGCCTTGCCCACGATGCGTGGATACCCCATATTCGGCAGCTCGGCGTCCTGGTGCACCAGATACTTCGTACCGCGCAGCAGCAACGCCACGAAGATCGGGAAGGTGATCGCCATCAGCGCGCACCGGCGCACGTAGCCGACCTCGAAATATCCGGCGACATCGTGGGCGACGAAGCGGTGCTCGACCTCCTCGGCGCCGTGCCAGCGGTACAGGTCGAGCATGTTGGGCGCGGCGTCGAACCGCTCCAGATCGGCGTTGATGATCCAGTCGCCGAGGAAGGCGAAGAAGTGCTCGAGGGTGGCGATGAAGCCCAGCCGTTCGACGAGGGTCTGAAACTCCTCGCGCGGCGTCTGCCCCTCTCGCGGACCCAGCGCCTTGCGGAAGATGTACTCCATCTGCCGTGCGTAGCTGTCGACGTCGACGCCGTGGGCGCGGAAGACCTGCTGCAGCGAATCGTTGTGAGTCTCGGCATGCATGGCCTCCTGCCCCATGAAGCCGATGACCTGTTCGCGCAGCTTCTCGTCCTTGATCAGCGGCAGCGCCTCGGAGAAGGTCTGGATGAACATCCGCTCGCCCTCGGGCAGCAGCAGGTTGAGCGAGTTGAACACATGCGAGGCGATGGGTTCGGCGGCCAGCCAGTGCAGCGGGGTGGCCCGCCAATCGAATTGCACATTCCGCGCGTGCAGCGCCACCTCACCGGGATCGCCCACGCCGCGGTTGCGCATGGGAAGTAACTTCATCGGTACTCCTGGTCGTCATCTCGGCCATCGGTTCCGGCCGCACCGGCACCGTTGCTACAGCAGCGTAGCAATTATCGGGCAGTAAGCGACACCCTGAGTACCACATAATTTTAGCCGCCGGAGCGGTTCAGCGCGGAGTTCTCGGCCAGGTGAAGGTGTGACCGTCGGCATCCACGGTGGTCACCTTGGTGAAGACATTGCCCGGCCGCGCGACGTCGGTCAGCGTCAGATGCACCTTTTTGGTGACGTACTTGCCGGCGGCGCAGTTGGGATCGCAGGTGTTCTCCCGCTCGACACCGTCTCCCTGCGCCTGATCCGGCCCCCAGCTCTGCCACACGATCTGTTCGACCTGAGCACCCAGATCGGCGCAGGCGAGGATCATATTCTCCGGCCGGACCGCCGGCTTACTGAAGGAACAGTCGATAACTTCCGGGACCGTGCTGGCGGTTGTCGCCTTCGGTGCGACCGAGTCGGCCGGGCGAGCGTTCCCCGAGTCGGACGAGCCGCAGCCGGTCAATATCAGCAACGCGGCGGCCGCGGCCGCGCCGAACAGCGGGCGGCTACCGCGCCGAATCGTGTCACCGTTCATGTCAGTCCCCAGATCTTCGTCGAACTCCACCCGCCGCCCGTGGGCGTGTCTACCAAACCTAGTGGATCGATTCCGCGGCCGTGGGCACGCGACACCGGCGCATACGCGCAACCTCGGCACCTATCGCCCGCTCGGTCGACGACAGCGACTATTCCCCCACCGCGCCGGCGTCGAGATTGCTCGCCGCCCACGCCCACAGCGGTTGCAGCGCCCGCACGAGTTCGGTTCCGGCCGTGGTCAACTCGTAGGCCTTGTCGGCGCGTTTGACGATCACACCGGCGCCTTGCAGGGTCTGCAGGCGCACCGAGAGCATGCTCGAGGAGCAGTTGTCCATGCGCCGGCGCAGCTCGAGGAAACCGAGAGGTCCCGGCGTCAGTTCCCAGACGACGCGCAGCATCCAGCGCTGCCCCAGCAGTTCCATCGCCGCCCGCGGGGCGCCCTCGCGCTCTCTTGCACTTCTCATTTCGAACTACCATAGTGATTCTGAAAGAGAAGCAACGAGTGGGAGTGCGGGCGGATTCACAACGCATCGTGTTGATCACCGGCGCCTCCCGCGGCATCGGGGCGCAGACCGCCCGGATTCTCGCGGGGCGCGGCGATCACGTCGTCCTGAACTATCGCGAGAAACGCAGGCGGGCAAGCATTCTCGCCGATTCGATCGCCGCCGACGGCGGATCGGCGACGCCGGTGGGCGCCGACCTGTCCGATCCCGGGGCCGCCGCGGCCATGATCGAGGAGATCCGCACCCGCTTCGGGCGGCTGGACGTGCTGATCCTCAACGCCTCGGGCGGGCTCGAACACGGCGCCGCGCCCGATTACGCGATGGCGATCAACCGTGACGCCCAGGTGCGGCTGGTCCGGCTGGCGCTACCGCTCATGGCCCCGGGTGCGCGCATCGTGTTCGTCACCAGCCACCAGGCGCATTTCCACGGCCGCAAACCCACCCCGGCGGACTACGAGCCCATAGCGCGGAGCAAGCGGGCGGGCGAGGACGCGCTGCGCGCCATGATCGGCGAATTCGACTCGCTCGGAATCGGTTTCACGGTCGTGTCGGGCGACATGATCGAGGGCACCATCATCGTGCGCCTGCTCGAACGCCGCGATCCTGACGCGGTGGCGGCGCGAACCGAACACGGTGCGCTGCCCACGATCGACGAGTTCGCGACCGCGATCGCCGATACCACCACGGCCGATACCGAATCCGGCCATACGGTCTATGTCGGCGGGACCGACTACCTGGCCGACGCCATCGATCCGGCTACCTGACCGTCGGACGCGGAGCCGGCACCGCCACGGCCACGCTCCGACCCCTCGCTGCGAAGCGACTACCGTTCGCGGACGGCCGAGCCGACCAGCGGCCGCGGCGCGCCGGCAGCCCGGCCACGATCGGTCCACATCGGCCGCCGCCGGGCCCGCACGATCACCCGTGGGCGTGATCGAACCACTGATACGGGATCGACCAGTCCCATTCGGCCGCGGCCGCTTCGGCGTCGCGGTAGTCGTCGACCTGGCACTCGTTCAGGTAGACCGGAACCATCGCGCCGAAACCCGCACCCAGCGCGGACAATCCGTTCAGCACACAGCGCCACAGAGCGGACTTCTCGAGTCGGTGCACCGGAATCGACCTCCTTGTCGCACTCGGCGAGCGCCCGGGGCGATGCGATCACCCTCGGCGCCTTCGCCGACCAACGCTGTGGGGCAAAACGGTACGCCCGGCAGGCCCCGGCTGTGTCCGGTTTCGGCAATCTTCACAGCAGACCCGCAGCGGTCAGATCCCGGACGTATTTCCCGATCAATTCCCGGCTCAGATGCGGAATGTCGCCGTCCGGGCCGGTTCCCGCCGCCCGCACGGCGGCCCGGAACCGCTCGGCCGGCAGCGCCGATCCCGGAACTGCCGGAGCCGGACGACGGAAACCATGCAGCAGCGGCAGAACCGAATGCCGCCGCTGCCGCTCGGGCAGGGCACGCAGCGCGGTCTCGAAACGCGCCAGCCAGTCGGCGTAGTCGGCGATGCGAGTGATGCGGTGACCGTCGGCGACGAGCCAGTCGACGAAGGTGTCCAGGCCGATGGCGTCGTCGTGCGGGTTGAGCACGTCGAAGGTGTCGAATCCGCTGTCGGCGCCGGGGCCGAGCGCGGTGATGGCGGCGGCGGTGAAGTCCGCGGGAAGGCCGTCGTAGTGGGCGCGGGCGCGACCGCCGTCGGCGGCCGGGCGGTAGAACGATTCCGGTGCGAGGCCGGTGGCGAGCACGCTGAGCAGCAACCGGGTGAACAAGTCGGGCAGATTGAACTGCCCGGCGAATTCGCTGTGCGCGAGGATCATGTCGGACCGGAAGACCGCGACCGGAAGTCCGCACAGGTCGTGCGCCTCACGCAGCAACACCTCACCGGCCCATTTACTGTTGCCGTACCCGTTGGCGTAGCCGCCGTCGATGACCCGTTCCGGGCTGATCTCGCGGATATCGCCGTCCTCGGTGAAGCGCGCGGGGTCGACCTGGGAGGCCACCGCGACCGTGGACAGATAGGTCACCGGCTTGCGGCGCGCGGTGATCGCCAGGCGGACGACCTCGGCTGTTCCCACCACGTTCGGCCCGAACAGCTGGTCGTAGGGCAGCACGTGATTGACCAGCGCCGCCGGGTGCACCACCAGGTCGACCGTTTCGGCGAGTTCGCGCCACCGGTCCTCGCTCAGCCCGAAATTCGGTTCGCCGATATCGCCCGGCACGACGGTCAGCCGGCGGTCGGCGAGCTCCCGATACCGTTGCAGCAGAACCGGATCCCCGCTGTCGAACGCCTCGTCCAAGCGCGCTCGCGCGGCGTCGGCGTCACCGCCGCGGATCACACAGATCAGGGTGCCGTCGCAGGCGTCGAGCCGGTGCAGCCATTCCAGGCACAGGAACCGGCCGAGGTAACCGTTTGCCCCGGTCAGCAGAACCGTGCGCGGCGGGTCCGATGCGGGCGGCAGAGACTTTGCGGCGGTGAGGGTTTCGTGGTCGATGAACGCGTCGAGGGTCAGATCCGCGGCTCGCACCCGCGGGCCGCGCCCGTGCACGGCGACCAGGGTGGGGCGGTGGCCGCCGCCGCGTCGTTCGGTGTCGATGTGTTCGGCCAAGCGCCGCAACGTATTCGCCGGATGGACGATCGTGCCCACCGGCACCTCCACGCCGAACAGTTCGCTCAGCAGATTCGACAGTGTCAGCGCCGAGAGCGAATCGCCGCCGAGGTCGGTGAAATGCGCCTCCGGCCGGATATCGCCACTCGCGCAGCCCAGCAGGGCCCGCGCGGCGCGGCCCACCGTCTCCAGCACGGGGCGATCGGCCGCACCGTGGCGCAGTGCGGCCAGTTCGTCGGCCTGTTCCTGGGACAGTTCGGCGTAGAGCCGCTCCAGACGCTCGCCGTAGCGCTCCTTCAGTTTGGGCCGCAACAACTTTCCGATCCCCGACAGCAAACCGTTGTCCTGAGTGAACGGTTCGGTCTCGAGCAGGAAGTCGCGCGGAATCTCGTAACTGTTGAGCCCGGCCTCCTTCGCCAGCTCCTGCAGTGATTCGGCCAGTGCCGCACGAAGATCCGGGAGCGCCTGCGCCTCGTCGGTCGGCACGATCACCGCGAGCAGGTAGGCGCGTTCGCTGCTGCCGTAGACGAAGATCTGACGGATCAGCGCGCTGGTTGAGAACACCGACTCCAGCTTCGCCACGGTGACGAACTCGCCCTGTGACAGCTTGAGCACGTTGTTGCGGCGATCGACGTAGACCAGATGGTCGGGGCCGAGTTCGGCGACCACGTCGCCGGTGCGGTAGAAGCCGTCCTCGTCGAACATCTCCGCGGTGATCTCGGGGCGTTTGAAGTATCCCGGGAACATGGTGGTGGTCTTGAGCAGCAGTTCACCGCGCGGATGGGGCTGGTCGGTGCCGAAGTAGCCGAGTTCGGGGACGTCGGCGAGCTTGTAGTCCAGCACCGGCGGGCGCCGGACCTTGTTGTCGACGATGACGCTGCCGCCGGCCTCGGTGGAGCCGTATCCGTCGTGCAGGCCGATGGTCAGCACGGATTCCATGAAGGCGCGCATCTCCGGCGCCAGCGGCGCACTGGCGCACATCGCGCCGAGGAAGCGGCCGCCCAGAAGTCGTTCGCGTAGTTCGGCTTTCACCTCGTCCTCGATGACGCCGCGCTCACCGCCGGCCGCGATCCGGGCCTCGACCTCACCCTGGTGGTGTTGCAGCAGCATCTCGCAGACGCGCGGAACGAAGACCAGTTCGGTGGGCCGGGTCAGCTCCAGATCCTCGAACAGCGTCGACATATCGCTGCGCGCGGTGAAGTAGGCGGTCCCGCCGCGAGCGAGCGTGCCGCCCAGTTGCAGACGGCCGGCCACATGGCTGAGCGGCAGATAGTTGAGGGTGATCGCGGGCACCGGCGCCTTGGCGGTGTACAACCACATCGCGGCGGCCAAGCGGTCGGTGTACATGGCGCCCTTGGGCGTTCCGGTGCTGCCGGAGGTGTAGATGAGCAGCGACAACGGATCGTCGCCGGGCGCGCTCGCGAGCGGCACGGCCGGGAGGGCGAAACCGTGCTCGACGAGATCGTGCAGCGAGTCGAACGCGATCTCGCGACCCGATTCGGCCAGCCGGGCGCGAGCCGACGCGACGGCCGCGCGTTCGTCGTCGTCGCCGGTGCTGTCGAAGACGACCAGTTGCCCGATCGTCGCACTCGCCAGCGCGGCCTCGACAGCGGCGTCGAGCAGTTCGGCGCTGCAGGCCAGTACCCGCGCCTCGGTTTCGGCGATGATCGAATTCCATTGCGCGACAGCGCCGGTGGCCTGGAGCGGCACCGCCACGGTGCCGAGCCGCACGCCCGCGAGGTCGACGGTGACGTAATCGCTGCTGACGAATCCGACGGTGCACACGAAATCACCGGCGCGCACCCCCGCGGCCTGCCACGCACTCGCCAGCGCGCCGGCGCGTGACCACAGCTGCCGATAGCTCAGGGTTTCGAAGCGCGGCAGCAGCCGCCGCACCCGGCGCCCCTCGGCGTCGACGACGATCTCACCGGCCCGCTGCCCGACGGCCGGACGGTCGGCGTACGCGGTCATGACCGTGTCGACCAGTTCGGCCAGGCGCAGGCCCGGGCGTGCGAGTGCGGCGCTGACGTCCGCATCCGGCCATGCCGCACGCACCTCGTCGTCGGCCATCGCCGCCGCGAGGCGCCGTTTACGCTCGGCCGTCTGCACGTCATCGGGCATGGGTAGGTCTCCCTGGGTCGTCTACCGGCGGACGAGTCGTCCCCACGCGCCACTGTAGCGCGCATCACGGTTAACTTAGCTCCGCTAACTACCAGTTCGTCAAGCCTTTGCGCCAACGATTCGGTAGGCAGCGGCGGAAATGCCTACTCACATGATGGTCGCACCCCCCTGGGCGTCGTTCGATTCCGGTGTGAAGACGTTTCCGTTCCGGCACCGGGGCGAGACTCCGCGTGGAATAAGTGCGCCACCCACACGCTTCCATATATACCCCCCGGGGTATATGACCCAAGAGAGAAGAGAGAGACATGGCAACTACGACAGTGACCAAGGCGAACTTCGACCAGGTCGTCGCGGGCTCGGACCTGGTGGTTCTGGACTTCTGGGCATCCTGGTGCGGTCCGTGCCGGATGTTCGCGCCGATCTTCGAGCGCGTCGCCGCGAAGCATCCGGACGTCGTGTTCGGAAAGGTCGACACCGAGGCGGAAGAGGAGTTGGCGGGCGCGTTCCGGATCAGCTCCATTCCGACGCTGATGATCGTCCGCGACGGTGTCGTGCTGTACGCGCAGCCGGGCGTCGTCCCCGAAGACGCACTGGAGCAACTCATTTCACGGGCACGCGAGTTGAACATGGACGACGTGCGCCGAGAGATGGCCGCGCAAGCGGCGCGAGTGTGAGCCGGGTCGCTGCCGGATCGCCCCTCGGAACCACCGCGGCTTCGCCGGTTGTTCGGCCGCCGAGAAGCGGTCGAACGGCAGGGGCACGGTGACTTTGTGCCCTCTCGCACCGGGCCGCGCGGATGCGACTGTCCTCCTCATGCAGAACACCGTTTCGCCGGCGGAGCCGATCCTCCAGGTCTCCGCCGGCCGCTATGTGTCGGATGCGGGAGCGGACTACGCGCGGGAGAAGATCGGGCGTGCGCTGGCCCACGCGCCGGAGCCCGTCCTGTCCGCGCGAGTGCGGCTCACCGGTCACGGTGATCCCGCCCTCGGCGGATCGGTTGTCGCCCAGGCCAATGTGAATCTCGCCGGTCGCCCGGTGCGGGTGCAGGTCACCGGCACGAGCACGCGGGAAGCCGTGGACCTGCTCCGGGCGCGGCTCGAGTCACGCCTCGCCCGCATCTCGCGGCACTGGGAAGCCGTACGAGGGGGACGGGGAGCCGGAGCGGTCCACGAATGGCGGCACGGCGCTGCTCCGCGAAACGGATTGCCGTACCACCCGCGTCCGGCCGAGGAGCGTCGAGTCGTGCGGCACAAGTCGTACGCGCTGACGAACGAGACCGTCGACGAGGCGGCCTTCGACATGGAACTCATGGACTACGAGTTCCAGCTGTTCACCGAATACGGCAGCCGCGTCGACAGCGTCCTGTATCGCGACGGCGCCACGGGTTACCGTCTGGCGCAGGTGGATCCGCGTCCCGACGCGGTGACCCGCGGCCTGCCGGCATTGTCCGTCAGCAGCCGGCAGGCGCCCCGGCTGAGCGTGCCCGAGGCGATCACCCGGCTGGAACTGACCGGATGGCCGTTCGTCTTCTTCCGGGACCGGGATCTCGATCGCGGCTGCGTGCTCTATCACCGCTACGACGGGCACTACGGCCTGATCACGCCTTCCGACACCGCAGACCGCACCGACGCCGCGGACCGCACCGAATAGGCCCGGCGCACACGGGAAGAGGAGATACCTATGAGCGGACCGGATACACCGGCGATCGTGGTCGGCGCCGACGGCTCGGAGATCGCGTTGCAAGCCGTGGTGTGGGCCGCCGTCGAGGCCGCGTTGCAGCACTGCGCGCTGCACATCGTCACGTCCTACGGCGTAGCGCCGAATCCGGGCCTGACCGCTGCGCTGGCCGCCGCGGAACAGCAGTGGCTGCGCGCGGACGGGGAACGGGTACTGGCCGAAGCGGCTGCGGTGGCGCGCCATGCCACACCCGATGCGACGCCGGCGATCAGCACCGAACTCAGTTTCGACATGATCATCCCCACCCTGCTCGAACATTCGGCGCGGGCGCGGATGGTGGTGGTCGGCAGCCATGGCCGCGGGGCGATCGGGCGGATGGTGCTCGGCTCGGTCAGCACCGCGCTCAGCCGGCACGCGCACTGCCCGGTCGCGGTCGTGCACGGCGATCCGGCCGCCGACGCCGGATGGGCGCGGAAACCGGTCGTGGTCGGAGTGGACGGCACCGCGAACAGCGTCCCGGCCGTCGAACTCGCCTTCGCCGAGGCGTCCCGGCGCGGGGCCGGGTTGGTCGCGGTACACGCGTGGAGCGATCGGAGCGGCTACGACCTGCCCGTGGTCGGCTGGGAGGCGATTCGCGAGACCGAGCGGGTGGTGCTGGCCGAGAGACTGGCCGGCTGGGCGGAACGGTTCCCGGAGGTATCGGTCGAGCGAGTCGTGATGTGCGACAGCCCCGTTCGGGCGCTGCTCGCCCACTGCGAGGACGCGCAACTGCTGGTGGTCGGTACCCACGGGCGCGGCGGGTTTCCCGGTCTGGTTCTGGGTTCGACCAGTACCGCGCTGCTGCATCTCGCGCACTGTCCGACGATCGTCGTCCGGGGCGGCGAGGCCGACGCGGCGGTCACCGAACACGTAACGGCCGGGGCGAAGGGCAGTCGCATGAGTGCCGGCTCGTTCCGCGACGACGAGGGCCGCGGCCGGTGATTCGTCTACCGAAATTGGTCAGCCCTGCTCGGTAGCATCCACCGCATGCCCATCAAACTCGAGAACGTCGGCATCGCCGTTCGCGACCTCGAAGCAACGATCGCCTTCTTCACCGACCTCGGTCTCACGGTTCTCGGCCGGGACACGGTCAGTGGTGAATGGACCGACACCGCCGTCGGTCTCGACGGCAATCACGTCAAGATCGCCATGCTCCAGACCCCGGACGGTCACGGTCGCCTCGAGCTCTTCGAGTACATCCACCCGGATGCGATCGAGACGGAACCCACCCGCCCCAACGAGATCGGCATGCACCGGGTCGCCTTCTCGGTCGACGACATCGACGCAGCCCTCGAGATCGCCGCGAAGCACGGCTGCCATCCGCTTCGCGGCGTCGCGACCTATCAGGACATCTACAAGCTCACCTACCTCCGCGGCCCGAGCGGCATCCTCGTGATGCTCGCCGAGGAGCTGAAGAAGGACTGAGGGCGGATCGCCCGCTCGAGCGAGCCGATCGTGCAAACCGTGGCCGATTCCCTCACCGCGGAGAAGAGCCCGGAATACCTCGTGGGCCGGCCCCGGACGTTCCCGCAGCAGCTCCCTGCGAACGACGATGGTGTGCATCATCGGAAAGATCTCGGTGCGCCGGTGATCCCGATGTGGCAGGGAACGTCCCAGCGCCTGTGGGCAGGTGCGGGGGTGAACTAATCGTGCAAACCGCGGCGAGATGTGGCGATTTCCGTCATCGTCGGCGAGGTTTGCACGATTAGTTCAGCCGGACGCGGGGTCGGAGGGGATCGCGGCGAGGCACTATCGTGAACGGCCTGACTATCGCACGGGGGTAGACCATGGATGCGGTGCGAGCGCGGCATATTGCCCGTCCGGACGTGGACCTGCACGGGGAGGAGGTCGGCGATGGGCCGACGGTTGTCTTGCTGCATGCAGGGGGTGAGCGGCGGCAGGTGTGGGCTCCCGTCGTGGAGCGACTTGTCGAGGACGGATTGCGGTGTGTCGCTTTCGATCAGCGCGGGCACGGTGACAGCGGTGGGTCACTCAGGAGGCTGGACGAGTGCGGGGGCGATATTGCCGCGATAGTCGATGCGGAACCCGGATGCGTGCTCGTCGGCGCCTCACTGGGCGGGCTCTCCGCCGTTGCGGCATTGGGTGATCCGCGCACCCGAGCCAAGGTCACGGGGCTGGTGCTGGTGGATGTGGTGCCCAATCTCGATGCGGGCCGAGTGCGGCGCTTTCTCGATGCCGGTGGCCTGTCGAATGTCTACCCGGACTTCATCGACGATGTCTTGGCCCACGTCCCGCGGCTGCGACAGATCACCGCACAACTGGATATCCCCATCCTTCTGATCCGTGCCGGTCGGGGCTCATCGCTCACCGACGTCGAGGCCGACGGGTTGCTCCAGCTGGCTCCGCACGCCACGGTGACCCGAATTCCGGGCACCGGGCATCTGGTCGCCCGCGATCAGCCGGAGGCGTTGGCGCGGACGATCGCGGATCTCACGACACCGTGGCCGGCGCTGGCGCTGCTGCGCGAACTCGGCGCGGCCCGGGTGGCGCATCCCGGTGGGGATCTCCTCGATCATCTCGAGCGGGTGCGGCAGCTGGTCGCCGACCTCGGCGGAGGTACCCGGGTTCGGCTGGCCGCACTCACCCACGCCACCTACGGCACGGACGGCTTCCCACATTCGCTGCTGCCATCCGACCGGCGATCACGCCTGCGCGCGGCAATCGGTCACGACGCGGAAGCGCTGGTCTACCGCTACGGCGCGTGCGACCGTGCCGAGACCTATCCTCACCTCGGCACCACCCCACTTCCGCTCACCGACCGCTTCACCGGCGAGGTGGTCGCCGTAGACGGCACCGACCTCGCGGACTTCGCACTCCTCACCGTCGCCAACGAACTCGACGTGGTGCGCCATGCCGCGCTGACCACCGAAACCGTTCACGGGATCCGGGCTCTCATCACCGCGTGTGCGACATACGTGCCCGATGCCGCCGCTGGGGCCCTCGCCGACCGGCATCTCACCTGAGAACACCGGACACGATTCGAATTGCGTTGTGCCAGAAGGCTGAACTTTCCGTGCAAACCTCGGGGAAATGTGCGGGATTCCGTCGATGTGGGCGCGGTTTGCACGAAAAGTTCAGACAGATCACCGTCCGGGCCCCAATCGAGCGGCACCCGCCCGGTGCACCCTCACCGCCAGCGACGACAGATTCGCAAGAACCACCGAAGCTCAAGGGAGATAAGGACTTCGGGGCATCTCGACCGTAATGAGCGGAGAGGGCTACGCCCGATCGAACCGGCCGCGCTGGACGCTGGTGGTGAAGGAGGACCACTCCGAGGGAGTGAACAACAGCGCGGGGCCGGTGGGATTCTTCGAATCGCGAACGCCCACAGCATCATCGAGGAACGCCACCTCGACGCACTCCTTGCTCGCTCCCGAGCGGCTTGATTTGAACCACTTCGCCGCGGACAGATCGTTGCTCATGGCGTGCGCTCCTTGGTTGGTCACGCGCGATCGAAGTGGCCGCGCTGCACACCTGAGGTGAACGTGGACCACTCCGAGGGGGTGAAGATCAGGGCCGGGCCGGTGGGGTTCTTCGAATCACGAACCCCCACAGCATCATCGAGGAACGCAATCTCGACACAGTCTTTACTCGCGCCTGAGAAGCTTGACTTGAACCACTTAGCCCCGGACAGGTCGTTGCTCACGGCGTGTGCTCCTTGATCAGTGCTACCGACTCGGCTTCGGTCAACGCTACACGATCTATCTCCCGGAGAGCCCGAGTATATTTCTGCAGCTCCGCCTCACGTTCCAGGTAAAGATCCCCGGCCCAACCTTCGACATAGACGATCGGAGGCGCGGAGAGCCCGGACAGCAAGACCGGAAACTCCAAGAGAGTGAACGAGCCGACGTACGCCCCAAGATGACTGGATGCGTTGAACGGAACGACTCGAACGGACACGTTGGGCATCTCGGCCAGTGCTGCGAGTTGCCCAAGCTGCTCCGCGATCACTGCCGGCCCTCCAACCTGTTCATGAAGGATGGCCTCGTACAGCAGCGCGGTGATTCGAAGATGCGGGTCTTTCAATCGTTCTTGGCGATGGGTCTGCCATTCGATTCGTCGTTCCAGTTGCTCACTGGGCATATCGGGTCGTTCTGCCCACCCCATCGCGCGTCGGTATGCAGGCGTTTGGAGAAGACCAGGCACGATGGTTGTTTTCCACAGCGTCAGACTGCTTGCAGCATCCTCCAACGCCAAGTAGTGGTTGAACCCGCTGTCCTGCGCGTCCGCATACGCCCTCCACCAGCTGGCCGTCACCTTCCCCTCTCGCGATGCGCGAATCTCCTTCACCAGATCCAGGCAGATGCGCCGCTCCTCATCGGTCGCCCCATAGCTGTCGCACAGTGCGTTCACTTGCAGGCTGGTGATCCGCGTCGTCTGGCCCTCTTCGATGCGGCCGATGGTCTGATGCGACGTTTCCGCGATGCGCGCGGCCTGGGATTGTCCCATTCCCTTGGCATTTCGCAGCCGCCGCAGTTCACGCCCCAACGCTCGTTGCGCGAGTGTGCTCCCTGACCCCATTCGTTAGCTCCCCTATCGATTGTGTCCCGGCTTTCTGGACAGGTCCCCACTGGACAGGTTGCTGGTAGACGAGTTCAAACAATCGGTACGGCAACGGATACCCGAAATCCCCACCATTCGACTACAACTCGCGGCCGAGTCGATGCAACCTCAACGCTGACAACCACTTTCACATCGCAGGGGAAGTATCCACCATGGGACTGCTCAACCACGATCGAATGCCGATCATGACCGTCTCCTACGCGCACATCATCATGCAATTGCATATCGACTGCGCTTTGTGCGTATGCCCGGTCAAACAGCAGGCGAAGCAGCTGCTCATCGAGGCAAAACACCTGGTGCCGGATTCGGGTCGGGAGTGACGCGGATGTTCTGGGAATTCGTTCTGCTGATCAGTATTCCGCTGACGGTCATCGTGCTCGCGGTGTTCTGGCCCGAGCAGATTTCCAAGCCGGACACACGATATTCGGTGCGCGCCATTCTCGACCGCATCGCCGACGAAGACCGAGCGCGAAAGGCGAAATACCGTGACCGATACCGGGAATAACCAACACTTTCGCACGGTGGCCGGCCCATCGTCGGTGTGGTGGCGGGTCGGCGACCACGGCCGAATCGAGATCACCCACCTCGCCGATCGCGAAACACCCATCGATACCGCACGTTTCGCGCACCACGCGGCCACCCCCTACTCCTGCGACGGGGTGATGTTCACCGTCACGCCGACGCTCGCGCAGGCCCATTCACTCCTGCCGGAATACCACCCCCTGTGGTGCGCGGTGAGCGAGGAGTTCCGGCGTCGATTCGCCTCCTGACCGCCGGGCGTCTCATGCGGCCACGAATCCGCAAACCGAACTACAGTCCGGACACCTGTCCGAGATCTTGGGGGCGGGCATACACTGACCCATAGGTGAACCGGCACCCTCGACGCGTAAAGGAGATTCCATGTCCCAGAAGGTTCGCGGCGTCATCGCCCGCAGTGTGGGCGCCCCGGTCGAGATCGTCGATATCGTCATCCCCGATCCGGGCCCGCACGACGTGGTGGTGCGGGTGCAGGCCTGCGGGGTGTGCCATACCGATCTGACCTACCGCGAGGGCGGCATCAACGACGAATTCCCCTTCCTGCTCGGCCACGAGGCGGCCGGCGTGGTGGAAACGGTCGGCGACGCCGTCACCCACGTCCAGCCCGGCGACCACGTGCTGCTGAACTGGCGCGCGGTGTGCGGCCAGTGCCGGGCCTGCAAGCGCGGCAAGCCGTGGTACTGCTTCGACACCCACAACGCGAGCAAGCCGATGACACTGGCCGACGGAACCGAGCTGACCCCGGCTCTGGGCATCGGCGCCTTCGCCGACAAGACCCTGGTGCACGAGGGACAGTGCACCGTGATCGACCCGGAGACCGATCCCGCCGTGGCCGGACTGCTCGGCTGCGGCGTGATGGCCGGACTGGGGGCGGCGATCAACACCGGCGGGGTGAGCTACGGCGATTCGGTCGCGGTCATCGGCTGCGGCGGCGTCGGTGACGCCGCGATCGCGGGGGCCCGGCTGGCGGGCGCAACCACCATCATCGCCATCGACCGCGATCCGCGAAAGCTGGAGTGGGCCAAGGAACTCGGCGCCACCCACACCCTCGAGGCCGGTGATGACGTGGTCGAGCGGGTGCAGGAATTGACCGGCGGTTTCGGCGCCGACGTGGTGATCGACGCGGTCGGGCGGCCGGAAACCTGGAAGCAGGCCTTCTACGCGCGCGATCTGGCCGGCACGGTGGTGCTGGTCGGCGTGCCGACGCCGGATATGCAGCTGGAGATGCCGCTGATCGACTTCTTCTCGCACGGCGGCTCGCTGAAGTCCTCCTGGTACGGCGACTGCCTGCCGGAACGCGACTTCCCGATGCTGCTCGACCTCTACCGCCAGGGACGGCTGCCGCTGGAGCGGTTCGTGAGCAAGCGCGTGGCCCTCGACCAGGTCGAGCAGGCGTTCACCACCATGCATCACGGTGACGTGCTGCGATCGGTGGTGACGTTGTGAGGATCGACCGCGTCGTCACCTCCGGAAAGTTCGAATTGGACGGCGGCAGCTGGGATGTCGACAACAATGTCTGGGTCGTCGGCGACGACCGTGAGGCCGTTGTGATCGATGCCGCCCACCAGGCCGAGCCGATCATCGCGGCCGTCGGCGATCGCACGGTGCGCGCGATCGTCTGCACCCACGCCCACAACGACCACATCAACGTGGCTACCGAACTGGCCGAGGCGCTGCGCGCCCCGATCCGGCTGCATCCGGCCGACGAGGTGCTGTGGAGTGCCCTCTATCCCGACACCCGCTACGAACCGCTGCACGATCGGGAGCGAATTCCGGTGGCGGGCAGCGAGATCGAGGTTCTGCACACACCGGGCCACTCCCCCGGCGCGGTGAGCCTGTACCTGGCCTCGGAGAAGACGGTCTTCACCGGTGACACCCTGTTCCAAGGCGGACCCGGCGCGACGGGTCGCTCGTTCTCCAGCTTCCCCACGATCATCGAATCCATCCGCACCCGCCTGCTGAATCTGCCCGCGGATACCACGGTACTGACCGGACACGGCGACTCCACCACCATCGGCACGGAGGCGCCGCACCTGCCGGAATGGATCAAACGCGGTCACTGAAAATCACTGCCGCACAGTCATATACGCGCCGAGGGCCGCACGAGCGATCGTGCGGCCCTCGGCCGTGACACTCTTACCGTGGCGGCCTCGCTCACCCCTTGACGAGCGGGATCAGGTAGACGCGAGCGAAGGCGGCCAGTTCTTCGTCGTTGTGGAATTCTCCGGCACAGTACGGCGCGAGGATGAGGGAATGCACTATGCGGCAGAGCAATTCGGCGCGGGTGAGCAGGTCGGGCGCGTCGGGCAGTAGCCCACGATCCACCGCGCGCTGCAAGACCGCCGCCGTCGCGGAGACGCACATGGCGAAGGTCGTGGCGCCCTCGGCGGTCAGCTTCATGATGACCCGCTCCGGCTCGAGGGCCATCATGCGCTCGACGAGCGGGTTGGTCCGCCAGCGGGTGAGGACGGTGACGAAGACGTCGGTCACGAGGTCCTCGACGGTGTCATGGCGCTCGGGAATCTCGGCGACATCGGTGAGCACGGCGGTGACTTCGCGGTTCACCACCGCCTGCACCACGTCGTCGCGGGAGCCCATGCGCCGGTAGACCGTGACCCGGTCGACGCCCGCTTCGCGGGCGATGTCCTCGATGGTGGTCTTCTTGACGCCGACCTTCTGGAACCGGACCAATGCCGCGTCGAGGATGCGCGCTTCCACGCCATCGGCGACATTGTCCCGGGTAGAGGCCGTTTTCGACGCGCTGATCACACTGTCCACGCTAACAGAGGGACCACCCTTTGCAACATTCTCGAGAAAAATGTTGCGCGCAACATTGCAATAGAAAATGTTGCGCTGTACGTTCCGTGTATGGCTTCGACAGCTGGCGCGACGAGGCGCCCCTACCGCGACGAGGCGCATGCGATCAACGCGCGCGACGTGCACTTCGACTTCGCCACCGTGCCCATGCACTACATCCCCGGTGAGGCGCTGGCCACCCACATCGTCAACGTGATGCACCTGCTGCTGCCGGAAGGTGAGCGGGCGATGGCCCAGGCCCTCGCCGAGTCGTTGCCCTACATCGACGACGAACGGCTCCGCGAGGAGGTGACCGGATTCGTCGGACAGGAGACCATGCATGCCGCTACCCACGAGGCCGCTCGCACGCACCTGCAGTCGATCGGGCTGGACGTCGACTCCTACGTCGGCGCGATCGGCTGGGCCGTCGATCGCATCCTCGGCGACCACGGACTGACCGGCCGCGCCAAGGAGGAATGGCTCAAGGAACGGCTCGGACTGTTCGCCGGCATGGAGCATTACACCGCCGTATTCGGCGAATGGTTGCTCAACGCCGAGGTGCTCGAGCAGAAGGGTATGCATCCGGCCATGCTCGATCTGGTGCGCTGGCACGGCGCCGAAGAGGTGGAGCACCGCAGCGTCGTGTACGACGCGTTCATGCACGTCGACGGCAGCTACGCCCGCAAAGCGCGGACGGCGCTGGTCGCGAGTGCGACGCTGCTGCCGCTGTTCGTGCTGTCGGCCGCGTACATGTATCGCAAGGACCCATCGCCCGACAAGGGCCGGTTCTGGGGATGGCAATTCGTCAGCGCGACCCGTCGCAAGGTGATCCCGAGCTGGACGACGTTCTTCACCGAGATCCCGCGCTACCTGCGGCCGGGATTCCATCCCTCCCAGCTTGGCCCGATGGACACGGCGTTGCGCTACCTCGCACACTCGCCCGCGGCCAGGGCGGCACAGCGATGACCCGCGCGGCGACCAGCGTGCCCGCCGGGCTGCGGGTGCTCGGCGGCGTCATCGACGTCTACAAACACGTGTTCGTCTCGGGACCGGCCGCCACGGTGTTGTCGCGGCCGAACCCGGTGCGGCGCAACGGTTTCGACCTGAACATGGTGGTCGAGTCCGTCGAGCGGGAAGCCGACGACGTGGCCGGCTTGACGCTGCGCGCGTCCGGCGGTGACGAGCTGCCGAGCTGGCGTCCCGGCTCACATCTGGACGTCTTCCTGCCGTCCGGCCGGCAGCGGCAGTATTCGCTGTGCGGCGACCCCGCCGACCGGCAGCGCTACCGCATCGCGGTCCGCCGCATCGCGGACGGGGAGGGCGGTTCCCGGGAAATCCACGAGACGCTGCGAGTGGGCGACCCACTGCGAATTCGCGGTCCGCGCAACGCCTTCCCCTTCGTGGAGGCGCCGTCCTACCTGTTCCTCGCGGGCGGCATCGGGATCACCCCGATCCTGCCGATGGCCACAGCGGCCGGCGCGCGCGGACAACTGATCTACACCGGCCGCACCCGCTCGGCCATGCCGTTCCTGGCAGAACTGCCGGCGCATGCGGAGATCCGGCCGGACGACGAGTGCGGCGTGCCCGCGGTCGCGGACCTGATCGCGCGGGCCGAGCCCGGCGCGGCCGTCTACGTCTGCGGGCCGCCGCCGATGCTCGCGGCCGCCCAGCGCTGCATGTTCGAGCTGAACCCCACCGGCTCCCTGCACACCGAACGGTTCTCGGCTCTGCCCGTCACCGACGGCAAGCCGTTCCGGATCGAACTGGCCCGCTCCCGCCGGACGGTGCGGGTGGAGGCGAACGAGACCGCACTGAGCGCGATTCGGCGCGTGGCGCCGGACGTGACCTTCTCCTGCCGCCAAGGATTCTGCGGAACCTGCAAGACCGGCGTGCTCTCCGGCGCCGTGGACCACCGCGACCGCCTGCTGTCCGACGCCGAGCGCGGCGACCGGATGCTGATCTGCGTCTCCCGCGCGGCGGGCGACGATCTCGTGCTCGACCTCTGAGCGCTCGACCTCCGACACCGAGAAGGGACAACGTTGTCCGAACAAGCGCATGCCACGCCGATCGCGGTACTGCACGGAAGGAACCTGCGATGAACACACCTCGCGAGCACATCGGCATCGCCATCGTCGGCGCCGGATTCGGCGGTATCGGCCTGGCTGTCAAACTTCGTGCGGCCGGTTTCCACAATCTGGTGATCCTGGAACGCGCGGACGACCTCGGCGGCACCTGGCAGGCGAACACCTACCCCGGCTGCGCGTGCGACGTCCCCTCGCACCTGTACAGCTATTCGTTCGCCCCTAACCCCGACTGGTCGCGCACCTACGGCAAGCAGCCCGAGATCCTCGACTATCTCCGCTCGGTGGCGGAACGGTTCGATGTGGCCCGGCACATCCGGTTCGGCACCGAGGTGCTGGACGCCCGGTGGGACGAGGACGAGTCGGTCTGGCGGATCGAGACCTCCCGTGGCTCGCTCACGGCCAATTTCCTGCTGTCGGCCGCCGGGGTCTTCGCCGAAGCGAAGTATCCGGCGCTGCCGGGCCTGGAAACGTTCGCCGGCAATGCTTTTCACTCGCTGCACTGGGATCACGACCATGACCTCACCGGCGAACGGGTCGCGGTGATCGGCACGGGAGCGTCCGCGGTGCAATTCGTGCCCGAGATCCAGCCGAAAGTCGGCAAGCTGCTGCTCTTCCAGCGCTCCGCGCCGTGGATCGTGCCGCGAATGGACCGCGCCACGCTCGGCGCGGAGCGGCTGGTTCTGCGCACGCTGCCGATGGCGCAGAAGGCGATTCGCGGCGGCTGGTACGCCACCATCGAGGCCTTCGGCCTGATCTCGCTGGTGGACAAGCGCTTTCGCCATCCCTACGAGGCCCTGTCCAAGTGGCACCTGCGGCGGCAGGTGCGCGACCCGGAGCTGCGCGCCAAACTGACCCCGGACTACGTGATCGGCTGCAAACGCGCGATCTTCTCCGACGCGTACTTCCCGGCGCTGGACCGGCCGAACGTGGAGGTGGTGACCGAATCCATCGCGGAGGTCCGGCCGCACTCGATCGTGCTACGTGACGGCTCCGAGCACGAAGTGGACACCATCATCTTCGGCACCGGTTTCAAGCCGATCCCCTCGGTCTTCGAGCGCTACCACGGACGCGACGGCGTGACGATGGCGCAGCTGTATCACCAGCAGCCGCAAAGCTATCTGGGCATCGCACTGGCCGGATTCCCCAATTTCTTCTGCACCCTGGGTCCGTTCGGGGCGGCGGGCAACCAGTCGGCGATCTACATGATCGAATCCCAGATCACCTACATCGTCGACGCCCTGCGCACGATGCGCCGCAAGGGCGCGCGCCGGGTCGAACTGCGACCGCAGGTCCAGGAGCGCTTCGTCGAGGAGATGCGGGAACGCAGCACCTCGACGGTCTGGCTCACCGGCGGATGCCAGACGTACTACACCACTCCCGACGGCCGCAACGCGGGCCTGTACCCGAACTGGAGTTTCGAATACCGCCGCCGCACAGCCGGTTTCGACGCCGAGTCCTACGCGGTGAACGCATGATCGGCCTCGGCAGACTGCTCGGGCCGGTCGGTCTCGGCGGCGAGCGCTACGACGTGAACGGACGGGTGGTGCTGATCACCGGCGCCGGTCAGGGCATCGGCCGGGAACTGGCCGCCATCCTGCACCGGCGCGGCGCGCGGATCGCGGTGGTGGACATCGATGCCGCGGCGGCCGAGACCGCCGCGCGTGATCTCGGCTCGCGCGCGCTCGGCGTGGGGGCCGACGTCGCCGACCGGGAGGGTATGGAGGCCGCCGTCGCCTGGGTGATCGACCATTTCGGCCGCCTGGACGTCGTGGTCGCCAACGCGGGGGTCGTGCCCGAGGCCGCGACCCTGCGGACGATGACCGGGCCCGCGTTCGACCGGGTGATGGCCATCAACCTCACCGGCGTGTACAACACCGTGCATCCCGCGCTGGACCAGATCGTCGCCCATCGAGGACACGTCGTGGTCGTCTCCTCGTGCGCGGCGTTCGCACCGGGGATGGCCGGATCGCCGTACATGATCAGCAAGGCCGCCGTCGAGCAGTTGGGCCGCGCCCTGCGGGTGGAACTGGCCGGGTTCGGCGCGAGCGCGGGCGTGTCGTATTTCGGCGTGGTGGAGACCGAGATGACGCGCAGCACTCTCGATCGCGATCCCCTCGGCCACGAACTGGACAGCCTGCTGCCGTGGCCGCTCAACGTCCGGATCAGCGCGACCGAGGCGGCCACCGTGATCGCCGACGGCATCGCCCGCCGCGCACCGCGCACCGTCGCGCCGCTCGGTTCGCAGCCCTACGCCCTGCTACGCGGCGCGGTGAACGTCGTACTCGACAGTCGACTGGCCAACGACACGCGGATGCACGACCTGGTGCGGCGCGTCGAACAGCGGGCCCGGCCATGACCGGCCGGATCGGCGAAAACCGTGCCGAATACCAGGAATTCGCCACCGCCGGCATGTTCCCGGGAGACCACACCGTCACCGCGGCGCCGGCCTCGCCCCCCGCCCGGACACTGCGTCGGATCTCGGCACTGCTCGGGGTGGGCACCGTCCTCGCCGCCGTCCCGGTCGACCGGCGCACCCTCGCTGCCGCGCGCCTGCTGCTCGAACACGGTATGCGCGCGGCCGCGCCGGTGCTCGGCGGGACCGGCATCGACCCGGTGGACGACGGCCCGGTTCCGGGCGAATGGGTGCGCGGACCGCGTGCCACCCGCGACGACGCCGCTGTGCTCTACGTACACGGCGGCGGGTTCGTGGCCGGCTCGCCCCGGTCCTACCGCGGCGTCGCCTCGCGGCTTTCCACGGCCACCCGGCTGCCGGTCTTCACGCCGGCCTACCGGCTCGCTCCCGAGTATCCGCATCCGGCCGCGCCGCGGGATGTCGCGGCGGCCTACCGATGGCTGCTGACCCAGGGCTACAGTCCGGACCGCATCGTGCTGGCCGGCGATTCCGCGGGTGGCTATCTGGCCGCGGACTTCGCGATCACGCATGCGGCGCAGGGTAATTCGCGCCCTGCCTGCCTGCTGCTGTTCTCGCCGATGACCGATCTCTCCCTGGATACCGCCGCGCGCTCCGCCCATCGGGACACCGTGCTGGGCCCGGCCGTCGCCCGCGCGGCCGTCGCGCAGTTCACCGCGCGACCGCAGCGGCTGCGGCCGGTCGCGGGAACGGCTCTACCGCCGACCCTGATTCACGTCGGCGGGGACGAGTTCTTCACCGCCGACGCCGTCGCCCTCGCCACGGCGCTGCGGGCCGCCGGCGCACACTGCTCGCTACACACCTGGCCCGGGCAACTGCACGTGTTCCACGCGCTACCTGCGGTCGTGCCCGAATCCCGATCCGCCTACCGCGCCGCGGCCCGCTTCGTCGCCGCCCATCTCGATCCGGCCGGGGAGACAGCGGCGGCGACCGCCGCACCGGGCCGATCGGCGCGGTCAGTAGGCTGACTACTCCACGTCACCTCCGGGAAAGAGACCATGTCGCAGTTCGAGAACGTCAGCGTGGCCACGAAGGCCAATGTGTACTTCGACGGCAAATGCGTGAGCCACGACCTCACGCTGCCCGACGGCACCAGGAAGTCGGTCGGCGTGATCCTGCCGTCGACATTGACCTTCACCACCGGCGCCCCGGAGATCATGGAACTGGTGGAGGGCGAGTGCGCCGTGACACTACCCGGCGCGACCGAGCCGACGACCTACCGCGGCGGCGAATCGTTCTCCGTGCCCGGCGACAGCTCGTTCGACATCGAGGTGCGGGAAACCCTGCACTACGTCTGCCACTTCGGCTGAGCAGCCGCTAACCCCGCAGCCCCGAGAACCACTACCACGCAAGGGTTTACCGAAGGAGGGCCGCACGAGCGATCGTGCGGCCCATGCGGCGGCACGGGCCGCCGTTGCTCCCCCGCCACCCCGATGACCTTGTCCATTTCCCGCCGGATCGCCGTCGCTCACGACGGTAAGGTCCGGGCCATGACACCGGACAACAGGACCGTGGTTCAGGCTGCCTGGCGGGCCTTCGCCGGCCACGACGCCGAGCAGATCGCAGCATTCTTCACTCCGGACGCCGAATGGCTGGCGCCGGCCGGCAATGCCACCGCGGTCGCCTTGGACGCTCCCAGCCACATGATCGGGCGCGAGGCCATCACGGAGTTCATCGCGAACGGTTTTCCCCGCCTGTTCGTCGCCGATGTCGCGCTGGATTTTCACGGCTTCTACGCCGAGGGCGACCGGGTGATCGTGGAGGAGACGATGACTGCCACGCTGGCGAACGGAAATCGCTACAGCAACGACTACTGTTTCGTGTTCGAACTGCGCGACGGACTGATTCACCGGGTTCGCGAATACATGGACACCGCGCGCGGGCACCGTGACGTCTTCGGTGAACCGGCGGTCACCGGCTGACAGCTTCGGTCACCGTTCCCGATCGTCGACGCCGACAAGCGCGAGGGCGCACCTCGGTGATGATCAAGGCCGGGTGTCGAGCAAGGGGCGGATCAGCTTCGCGCCCTTGGCGTCGAGCCAGTCCCGGAAGGTCATCAAGCCCGGGTGCAGTGCGCGCAGTTCGTCGACGTCGACGTCGGGGATGCTGCCGTCGCCGCTGTTGAGCAGTTCGTAGCCGCGGGCGAATCGTTCGTTGATGCGGCGCAGTTCCTCGATCGGGCGCTGGATGTACGGGACCGGCCGCCCGAGGGCGGCGCCGACCTGCGCGGCGACCTCCGGCGGCGTGAGCGCGTCGCCGACGAGTTCCAGTGTCCGGCCGCGATAGTCGTCCGGATTCCGCAGGGCGAGCGCGGTGAACGCGCCGATATCGTCGAGCGCGATGAATTGCTGACGCACGTGCGCGGCGGCGGCGGTGCGCAGCGCGCCGTCGCTTATCCCGACCGTCGCGGACTGCGTGATCAGATTCTCCATGAAGGAACTCGGCCGCAGCACCGTGGCCGAGACACCCGACGCGGCGATGTGCTGCTCGATCTCCCATTTGGTCGGCTGGCCGCCGCGATCGGCACCCAGGCCAGAGCTGTAAACCAGGTGGGCCACACCATATTTCACCGCCGCGTCGGTGACGGCCTTACCTGCCTTCACCTCGTCCTGCTCCGGGGTCAGCGGCCCGGGATGCACGCTGTACACGCCGTAGGCGCCGTCGACGCAGCGGTCGATCGTGGCGGGATCCTCCAGCGAGCCCGCGATCACCTGCGCGCCCGTTTGCGCCAAGCTTCGCGCCCTGTCGCTGTCGGGGCGACGAGTCAACACCCGCACCTGCCATCCGTCGGCAAGGAGACGATCGGCGACCGCCCCGCCTTGCTGTCCGGTCGCGCCGATGACGAAAACAACCTGTTCCATGAGCCCTCCGTAAGCGAATCTTCGGATCTACCGCGCCGCCGAGCCGCAGTAAACGGAGACAGTTCTCCGCTTCCGCTCACTATACGGAGAGGAGTCTCCGTTTAGCAACGGTGGCGGCTACGATCGAGCGATGGGTAAGGACGCGGGGCAGGTTGCCAAGCCACTGCGCGCCGACGCGCGCCGCAACCGGGACCAGGTACTGGCGGTCGCCCGGGAGATGCTCTCGGTGGACGGCTCGTCGGCGTCGTTCGACGAGATCGCGCGCCGAGCGGGCGTCGGCGTCGGCACCGTGTACCGGCATTTCCCCACGCGTTCCGCACTGTTCGAGGCGGTCGTCGTCGGCCGGGTGGAGGAGTTCACCGAACGAGCACGCCTGCTCGCCGGCACCGATACCGCGCCGGAGGACGCGTTCTTCGACTACTTCACCCACCTCGTCGGCGAGGTCGCCCTCAACCAGGCGCTGTGCGAAGCGCTGGATGACGACGGCGGCACGGCCGTAGCGATCCCCGACGAACTCCGGCACGACTTCATCCGGTCGTTCGACACCCTGCTCTCCCGGGCGAAAGAGGCAGGGGCCGTACGACCCGACATCGATGTCGCCGACGTGCTCGACCTGGTCATCGGCGCGGCGACGGTCGAACGCCGCGCCCGAGCGCGCAACGCGCCGAACCCCCTGATCGCCGTCGTGCTCGACGGCCTCCGCGCGCCCGATCACCGCGCGCCTGCGTGACCGACACCGGTTGCCGGACCACTGCGCCGGGAATGATACTGGGCCACAACGCATGTCGCGCACACGACCGAGGGCCGCACGAATGATCGTGCGGCCCTCGGTTTGTCCCCCAGCCCTTTTCCCCGGGTCTAGGAGTATTCGACCTGCCAGTGTTTGATGCCGTTGATCCAGCCCGAGCGCAGGCGCTGGGGGTCGGAGATCTGGTGCAGGTCGGGCATCACGTCGGCGATGGCGTTGAACATCAGGTCTATTTCCAGGCGGGCGAGGTTGGCGCCGACGCAGAAGTGGGCGCCCGTTCCGCCGAAGGCCAGATGCGGGTTGGGATCGCGCAGCACGTCGAAGTCGAACGGCTTGTCGAAGGCCGCCTCGTCGAAATTGGCCGAGCTGTAGAACAATCCGACCCGCTCACCGGCCTTGATCAGCTGCCCGCCCAATTCCACATCCTCGGTCGCGGTGCGCTGGAACGCGGTGACCGGAGTCGCCCAGCGCACGATTTCGTCGACCGCCGTGCGCGGACGCTGCTGCCGGTACACCTCCCACTGGTCCGGATGGTCGACGAAAGCCTTCATCCCGTGCGTGATCGCATTGCGGGTGGTTTCGTTTCCGGCGACGGCGAGGAGAATGACGAAGAATCCGAATTCGTCCGAACCCAATGCCTCGCCGTCGATATCGGCGCTGACCAGTTGGCTGACGATATCGCCCGACGGTTCCGACCGGCGCGCCTCGGCCATATTCCACGCGTAGCCCAGAATTTCGGCCGAGGCGACCGCGGAATCACCGTATTCCGGATCGTCGTAATTGAGCATCTGATTCGACCAGTCGAACAGCTTGTGGCGATCGTCCTGCGGGACGCCCAGCAGTTCGGCGATGGCCTGCAACGGCAATTCGCACGCCACCTGTTCGACGAAATCGCCGCCGCCGGATTCCTTGGCGGCGCGCACGATTCGCTCGGCCCGCTCGGTCAATGCCGCCCGCAGGCTCTCCACGGCGCGCGGGGTGAAACCCTTGGAGATGATGCGGCGGATCTTGGTGTGCTTGGGCGGATCCATGTTCACCAGCAGCGCACTGGTCACCGACAACTGCTCCGGCGTGGCGAAACCGGGCAGCCGGATGATGGAACCCTTCTTCTCCGAGGAGAAGACGTCCGAGCGGCGCGAGATCTCCTTGATGTCCTCGTGCCGGCTCACCACCCAGTAGCCGGCATCCTCGAACGGGTAGGACTGCTCCTCACTCTGGGCGTTCCACCAGACCGGCGCGGTGCGCCGCAATTCCGCGAATTCGGCGACCGGACTTCTCTCGGCCCACAGTCCCGGGTCGGTGAAATCGAATCCGGCCGGTATCGACGGAGCAGCCACAGTTCCTCCTCGTGTCCGCTGCACTGCGAATCATGGATTTTTCGAAACGTGTTCTTCCTTGATTAGAACACGTTGCATTGCAGCGGAAAAGAGCTGCGGATGCGCGCATTCCGGAAAAACAGAAGTTGTGACAAAACTATTTCGAGCATACGAAAAACCGTCCGATCGGCGAGATTTCCCGATCGTCCGGACGCGCATCGCTCTACGCTATCGGTCTGTATCGCATTGTTCGGTCGGCGAAAACCCGAGTGGCACCCGGGAATTCAACGGCGGGTTTCGTTCATCCGCTCACCTCGGTTCTCCGGTCGCGATGCAGACGCGGCGCGGCCCGCCCCGCCGGCAGCGGCAGATCGAGATAGGTGCGCACGCCCGGTTCGGCCGCCACGACATAGGGGATCGCGTTCACACAGTTGAGCGCCGTGGCGACGATCGAGGGATTGCGCCGGGCCCCCTCGGCCGGATCGTGGGCGTGCAAGCCGGACAGCGTCAGCACACAGCCGGGGTCGCCGCGCACCTCGACCTCGAACCGCTGACCGTTCGGCCCGAAGCTCCACGCCGGGTCGAAGTTCCGCTCACCCATGAACCAGTTGACCGCCGCCGTGATCACCGGTTCGCCGTCGACCGTGCCTTCCCACCGAAAGCGCTGGGCCGCAACCTGTCCCGGCTCGATGACGCCGATCGGTGAGTCGATCGGCGCGGTGGCGACCGCGATGTCGTGCGTGGTGCGGATATCGGGATCCAGATCGAATCCCAGTTCGTCGGCGATCATCCACACCGACTGGCTGTAGCCGCCGGCCAGGATCGCCGCGACGGTGCTTCCCGCGGCCTTCTCCGGATCGGCGCCGAACATCATCCAGTGCCGCACCACATCCGGAGCGCCGTAGGTGCGGATATCGGAGAATTCCTCGGCTCGGACGCCGGTCACCGAACCCGACAGCGCGGAGACCACCAGCGGCAACCGTTCGGTGAGGCCGCCGGGGTGAATTCCGGTGCCGTGCAACGTGACTCCGCCCTCGGCGCAGACCGCGTCGAACTTCTCGCGGTCGCGCTGCCGGGGATAGAACCAGCCCAGCGGGGTCACGACGTTCTTGCCCGAACGCAGGATCGCGCGCAGCACCGAGGTATCGGCGAAGACCGGGCTGTAGATCACGCAGTCGGCGTCGAGGGCGAGCAGGGCCTCGGCGTCGGTGGTGGCGGTGACGCCGATGGGCTCACGCCCCACCAGGGTGCCGAGATCGACGCCGTCCTTGTCGGGGCTGTGCACCCAGGCGCCCACCAGTTCCAGCTCCGGATGGTCGAGGACGCCTTCGATCGCGGCGCGACCCACTCCACCGGTCGCCCACTGGATCACCCTGATCACGAACGCTCCCCTTCCCGGACGGCCGCGCCCATCACTGGTCCCGCACGATCGAGAGCGCCTGGGTCGGGCAGTACCGCACCGCGTTCTCCACATCCGCGCGGTCGGCCTCGTCCACCTCGGGCCGCACGATTTCGACCTTGCCGTGTTTGGGCACGTCGAAGTAGTCCGGCGCCTCGGCCTGGCACATCGCGTGGCCCTGACACAGGTCCAGATCCACTTCGATACGCATCAGCTCTGTGCCTCCTTATCGGCCTGGTCCGGCTCGCGCAACGGGGCTTCCGGCTGCACCTCGACCAGCACCAGATGCGCGCCGCGCGGTGTGTTGACCACCGCGGCGATCGCGGCGGCGAGGTCGGAGGCGCGCAGGAAGAAGGGGTGGCGGGCGAAGCCCCATTTCACCCAGTCGTCGAGCAGTGGGCCGACCTGCTCGGGTGCGGCGTTCATCCCCATTCCGGTCTGGGTCGCGCCCGGCCGCACGATCGAGGCGCGAACACCGGTGCCCTCCAACTCCATTCGCAGCTGGCGGGCCATCGCCTCGAGTCCGGTCTTGGCGGCGTTGTAGGCGCCGTTGCGGGGGCGGACCTGGTCGGCGCAGTCGGAGCCGATGAAGACGAAATCGCCGCGGCGCCGGGAGATCATGCCCGGCAGGATGCGATGGGCCAGCCGTTGCGCACCCACCAGATGGACGTCGACCTGCTTCAGGAAGGTCTGCGGTTCCATTTCGTAGGCCAGACCGAATTCGATGTCCCCGGCGCCGGATACCGCGACCTCGATGGGCCCCAGCGCCTCCTCGGCCGCGGTGACGAAGGCGTCGACCGAGGCATCGTCGGTCACGTCGAGCGAACCCGCGAAGGCGGTGCCGCCGTTGGCGGTGATCTTGTCGGCCAGTTCGCGGCAGGTCTCCACCCGGCGCGCACCGAGCGCCACCGGGAATCCGGCCTCGGCCAGCATGATCGCGGTCGCGGCGCCGATTCCCGACGACGCCCCGGCGATGAGAACCGGTCGCACATCCGGGTGCGGATCGAAACGCGGCATACTATGAAACCTCCACGGTGACAGGGAGTTTCGCAAACCCCCGGACATTGGTCGAATGCACCCGCTCCATGGCGGACTCGTCGATCGAGTACTCCCGGACGCGGGAAGCGAACTCGCGCAGGGCGACAACCGTCTCCAGCCGGGCCAGATGCGCGCCCAGGCAGAAGTGCACGCCGCCGCCGAAACTGGCCAGCGCGCTCTTGTCGGTGCGTTCGATGTCGTAGCGATCGCCGTCGGTGAAGACCGCGTCGTCGCGATTGGCGGAGCCGATGAGCAACACCACCTTCGAACCGGCGGGGATCACCCCGTGTTCGAACGGCACATCGACGACCGAGGAGCGCGCCACCATCTGACTCGAATTGTCGTAGCGCAGCGTCTCCTCGACCCAGTCCGGCACCAGGTCGCCGTCGGCGACGACCTTGGCGAACTGTTCGGGGTTGCGGCCGGCCCAGTACAGCGCGTTGCCGAGCAGTTTGGTGGTGGTCTCGTTTCCGGCCACGACCATGAGGAACATGAAGCCGATGATCTCGTCGTCGGTGAGTTTGTCACCGTCGATCTCCGCGTCGAGCAGCGCCGAGGTCAGGTCCTCGGTGCGGCTGCGGCGGCGCTGGGCGACCATGTCGGAGTAGTAGACGACCAGATTCAGCGAGGCCTCGATGGCCGCCTCCGGCACGTCGAGCACACCCTCCTCGCGATGCACCACCAGGTCGGCCATCCGGCGGATCTCGGCGCGATCGGGTTCGGGCACGCCCATCATGTCGGAGATGACGTCCATGGGCAGCTTGCCCGCGAAATCCTCGATCCAGTCGAAACTGCCCCGCTCGAGCGCGGGTTCCAGGTGCTGCAACGTCAGTTCCCGGATCCGATCGCCCATACCGGCGATCCGGCGCGGCGTGAAGCCCTTGTTGACCAGCTGGCGCATGCGCAGGTGGCGCGGATCGTCCATGGCGAGAAAAGACATGGTCTTGTGCGCGTGCGGGCCCCACGCGGCCGGGTCCAGGGAGACGCCGTTGGCACTGGACAGACGGGTGGCGTCGCGGAATGCGGCCGTCACGTCGGCGTGGCGCGACAGCGCCCAGAAGTCCAGGTCCGGGTTGTAGTACAGCGGCGCCTCCGTGCGCAGCCGCCGATACACCGGATACGGATCCTCGTGGAAGCGGTAGTCGTAGGGATCGAATACGACCGGTTGCGCAGATGCCACAGTCATCACACCCACCTCTCGAAATATAACGCGTTCACATGAAGCCTCATCCGCACACCGCCAACCGAGACACAGGACTGGACATGTGTCTGGACGCTACCACCGGACCGGAATCCGGACAATGGGCGAGCTCGAGCGCCACCATCGGCTTCACGATCCCTCGCCGAACAGCGGCCGCAGCTCGGCCACCGACCACGGCGGAGTTTCCGCATGGTCGCGATAACCGATCGACTCGAGCTTCGGCCGGGCGAAGCGACCGACGAATCCGCCTGCCGCAACGAAGATCTCGCCCGTCGCGGTGGCGAGGTCGGAGGCGAGATAGACATACAGCGCGGCCGCGTAATCGGGCGGCGGCGCGTCCAGCGACGACTGCGCGGTGAACTCGTCGAGCAGCCCCCGCTCGCGCAGCTCGGCGATCTTCGCCTCGTATTCCGGTCCGGTGGACAGTCGCGTCCTGGCCCCCGGACAGATCGCGTTCACCCGGATACCGTGCTCTTTCAGCTCCGCGGCCATGGCCAGCGTCAGGCTCGCGACCGCGCCTTTTCCGGCCGGATAGCCGGTGCCGCCGTAGTCGCCGAGATAGGCGAACGAGCCGGTGTTGACGATCGAGCCGGCGCCGCGAGCCACCATCAGCGGCGCCACCGCGCGGCAGGTGTTGAACACCGTGGTCAGGTGGGAATCGAGCTGGGCTCGCCAGTCCGCGGTGGAGATATCGAGGATCGAGGAGTGCGCGGGTTCGGCGATCCCGGCACAGTTGACGAGAACATCGACGGCACCGAAACTTTCGACGCACCGGCTCACCAGCGCGTCCGCGATCGTTTCGTCCGCGGCCGAGCCCGCGACCGCGACGGCACGACCGCCCGCCGCGCGAATGTCGTCCACCACCGCGGCCACCGCCGCCTCGCTCCGGGAATTGACCACCACCCCCGCGCCCTGGCGCGCCAGTTCGACGGCGACGGCCCGGCCGATGCCGCTGCCGCCGCCCACCACGATCGCCGCCTTACCGGCCACCGCCGCATCTCCGGTCATCGCCGGTACCGCCTCTCGCCGATTCGATCGGTCTGCAACACGTTCTTGTATTCACAGCTCCGTCCAAACTATATTCCGTACAGGTGTCCAGACAGCCCTATCGGAGAGGCGAATGACGAAACTGCTCCCCCCAGGCGAGGGATCCCGGCTTCTGATCGACGGCAAACTGGTCGCCGGCGGCGCGGGGGTGTTCGCGACGGTCAATCCGGCGACCGAGGAGATCCTCGGCCAGGCCGCCAATGCCGACGCCGCCGATATGGACGCGGCCATCGCCGCCGCCCGCGCGGCCTTCGACAACACCGAGTGGTCGCGCGATCACGCGTTCCGCGCCCGGTGCCTGCGGCAACTGCGCGACGCGCTGCGCGACAACATCGAGGAACTGCGCGAGATCACCATCGCCGAGGTGGGCGCCCCGCGCATGCTCACCAGCGGCCCGCAACTGGAGGGCCCGATCGGCGACCTCGGCTATTTCGCCGACCTGGCCGAAAGTTACGAGTGGGTCAGCGATCTCGGCGTCGCGAAGCCGATGGGAATCCCGACGGCGCGCACGCTGCGCCGGGAGCCGATCGGCGTGGTCGGCGCCATCACGCCGTGGAATTTCCCGCATCAGATCAACTTCGCCAAACTCGGCCCCGCCCTGGCCGCCGGGTGCACCGTGGTGCTCAAACCGGCTCCCGACACCCCGTGGGTCGCCGCGCTGGTCGGCACGGTGATCGCCGAACACACCGACATTCCGGCCGGCGTGATCAATATCGTCACCTCCGACGACCATCAGCTCGGCGCCCAGCTGGTCACCGATCCGCGGGTGGACATGATCTCGTTCACCGGATCGACGCAGACGGGCCGGACCATCATGGCCGGTGCGGCGCAGAGCTTGAAGAAGGTATTTCTCGAACTCGGCGGGAAGTCGGCCTTCATCGTTCTGGACGACACCGATGTGGCCGCCGCGGCGAGCTACGCGGGGTTCACCGTCTGCGTCCACGCCGGCCAGGGTTGCGCGCTCACCACTCGCCTGCTGGTTCCGCGCGAGCAGTACGACACGGCGGTCGCCGCGGCGGCGAAGTCGATGGGCGGCATCGTCCCGGGTGATCCGAACGAGCCGGGCACCGTCTGCGGGCCGGTCATCTCGGCGCGGCAGCGCGACCGCGTGCAGCGCTACATCGATATCGCACGCGCCGAGGGCGGCACCATCGTCACCGGCGGGGGCAGTCCCGATCGCGACCGCGGGTTCTTCATCGAACCCACCCTGATCAGCGGACTGTCCAACACCTCGACCGCGGCGCAGGAGGAGATCTTCGGCCCGGTGCTGGTGGTGATCCCGCACGACGGCGACGACGACGCCATCCGGCTGGCCAACGAATCGCCCTACGGGCTCTCGGGCGAGGTGTGGGGCACCGACCAGGCGCGAATCGACCACGTGGTCAACGGTGTCCGGACCGGAACCCTGGGCGTCAACGGCGGTATCTGGTACAGCGCCGACGCCCCGTTCGGCGGCTACAAGCAGTCCGGCATCGGCCGCGAACTGGGTGTCGCCGGATTCGAGGAGTACCTCGAAACCAAGCTCGTCGCCACCGCCCAGAAATAGACAGCACGCGACCTCGTCGCGAATTATCGACAGGAGAAGACAACTCATGGCTCGTTTCACCGATCGCGTCGCGATCGTCACCGGCGCGGCCCAGGGCATCGGCGCCGAATACGCGAGGGCACTGGCCGGCGAGGGCGCCACCGTCGTCGTCGCGGATCTCAACGAGGACAAGGGAAAACAGGTCGCCGAGGAGATCAGCAGCGGCGGCGCCACCGCGGTCTTCCATCCGGTCGACGTCTCCGATCCCGAATCGGTCACCACCCTGGCCGACTACACGCAGAACGAGTTCGGCGCGATCAACCATCTGGTCAACAACGCCGCCATCTACGGCGGGATGAAGTTGGACCTGCTGCTGACGGTGCCGTGGGACTACTACAAGAAGTTCATGAGCGTGAATCTCGACGGCGCGCTGAACATGACCCGCGCGGTGTGGCAGCACATGTCGAAGGGCGGCGGCGGATCCATCGTGAACCAGTCCTCCACCGCCGCATGGGTGTATTCGAACTTCTACGGCCTCGCCAAGGCGGGGGTCAACAGCCTCACCCAGCAGCTGGCGGTCGAACTCGGCGGATCCAACATCCGCATCAACGCCATCGCGCCGGGACCGATCAACACCGAGGCGACGCAGACCGTCACCCCGGGCTCGATCGTGAACGACATGGTGAATCGCCTGCCGCTCAAGCGGATCGGCACCCCGCAGGATCTGGTGGGGGCATGCCTGTATCTCCTGTCCGACGACGCGGCGTGGGTCACCGGGCACATCCTCAACGTGGACGGCGGGCAGATCATCCGGTAGCAGGCGACGCCCGTCCCCTCGACGGGCGTTCCAGCGGGCCGGTGGCAGCGGTCGGTGCGGTGAACCGGGACGGGCCGCTTCACCTTTCGCGATCAGAGGTCGGCGCTGCCGTGACGGACGGTGACCGGCTCGGCCAGGCGCTTCTCATCGCAGACCTGCTGCAGAGTCTCCAGGGTTTCGTCGAGTCCGGGGCCCAGCCGCGGGCCGGGTGTGAACGTGGCCGGCAAATGGCGCATGCCCTGGATCACGCCGATCGTGTCGTAGTGCACCGCGCCGCCGGGATCGCACCGGAAATCCGGCAACCGATCGAGCACCGCGACCAGCATGCGCTTGAACACCGTGCGCGCCACATTGGAACCGATGCAGCGGTGGACGCCCAGACCGAAGCTGAAGTGGCGGTTGCCCTTCCGATCCAGGTCGACGGTGTTCGGGTCCGGGAACAGTTCCGGGTCGCGGTTGGCCATCGCCCACGACAGCCACAGCCGCTCCCCTTCCTCGAGCCGGATGCCCGCATATTCGCAATCCGCGGCGATGGTGCGGCCGTCACCGGGTGCGGGAGTGAAGTACCGGAGGAATTCCTCGGTCGCCGAGTTCAGCAGCAGGTCGCGTTCGGCGCTGAGGATCGCCCGCTGATCCGGATGCTCCGAGAGCCATTCCAGCGCATGGGCCGTCAGCGCGGTGGTGGTGTCGAAGCCGCCACCGATCAGCAGGCCCAGCATGCCCAGGATTTCGATATCCGGCGGCGCGGCGCCGTCGATCTCCAGACGCGTCAGCGCCTCGATGATTCCCGGACGCGGATTCTCGCGCACCTGGGTGAGGTTGATCAGCAGATCCAGGCCCATCGCCTCGTGCTGGCGCCGAACCCGTTCGATATCGGGCGAATTCGGTGGGGTGTACACCGAGGCGTGCGCGGGTTCGCAGTACAACTGCCATTTGCGCAGCGGGATGCCCAGCATCGCCAGGGTGAGGACGGCCGGCACGATATTGGCCAGGTCGTCGACGAAATCGATACGGCCGCTCTCGATCCGATCGTCGAGACTCGCCCGGACCACCTCGTCGACGAACGGCACCCAGCGCTGCACCGCGGCCGGCGACAGATACGGATTGAGCGCCTGACGCCACAGCCGCTGCTCGGGCGGATCCATTTCGAGGATGCCGTTGCGGATGACATTCCCGGTCTCGGGAAACGGAATGGTGATGCCGCGGTAGCCGCGGCGCTCCCCGTTCGGATCGTGGTCGCTCGACACGTGTTCCGAGCGCGCGAGGCTGAACACCTCGCGGCTGCCGGCCGCCACCCAGTGCCCGCCGTAGGTCGGCGACCACGCGAGCGGACACTGCCGGTGCATCTCGGTGGTGATCGCGTCGAAATTGTCGCGGTACTGCGGCGCATGCCGATCGAAGTCGTAGCGCGGCTGTCTGTGGTCGTCGGCGTGCACGGTCACGATGCTGTCCTCTCGGGCGTCCCCGGCCTCAGGCTCCAAGCACACAGAATACGGCGAACGGCAATATTGCTCTCCAAATTTGAGAATGCTATTTCAGGCAATATCGACGTCGTAGGTATGCGCTACAGTGGCTCGCCGATACGATTCACAGCACGGACGGGGGCACGGTCGATGTCGACACCGACCACGACACAGCGCATTTCGACGAGCCGGGCGCGGTAGGCGATGGCCACCGACGATCGTTCGGATTCCCCGCAGCAGCCGCCGTCCGGCGAGCCGGGCCCACCCCCGGCGCCGCCGACCCGGGCCTACCCCGGCGGCGTGCCGGATCCGGGCGCACAGCCCGGCGGGCCCGGCCCGCAGCAACCGGCTCCGCCGACCCAGGCCTATCCGGGACAGCCCGCCCCGCCGACCCAGGCCTACCCCGGGCAGCCGGCGCCGCCGACCCAGGCCTATCCCGGCGGGCAACCGGGGCCGCCGCCCGGTTCCCAGGATCCCACCGTGCATGCGGGACAGGGATATCCCGCCGGCGTGCCGTATCCCGGGGACCCGAATCAGCCCCCGATGTACGGGCAGGCATATCCGCCGGGCGGCTACCCCGAAGGCGGATATCCGGGCGCGCAACCGTATCCGCAGCCGTATCCCGACCCGCAGTACGGCGGCGCGCAGCCCTACCCCTATCCGGGTGCGCCGCAACCGAATTCGGGTGGCGGCAAGGTGCTGGCGATCGTCGCGGCAGTGGTCGTGGCGGTCCTGGTCCTGGGTGCGGTCGTCGCGGTGATCGTGGTGCACAACCACAACAAGAACAGCGATACCGATGCGGCCGCCGACCGGTCGACGAGCGCCGGCCCCTCCCCGACGTATTCGACCTCGACCGCGCCCACGACCCGCGAGACCACCCGCAACGCTCCCCCGCCGCCTCCGCCGACCCCGGCCGACGTCTGGATCGCCGCGGGCTACGACGTCGATACCGGCAAGGTGACCTGGGCGCGCAGCACGGTCAGCTCCGACGACGCCACCAACCAGGTCCAAACCCGTTGCCCCGGTTGCGCACAGCCGGCCGCGTGGGCGCGCAACGCCTGCGTGGCGGTGGTGGTCGGCCAGAACAACGGCTGGGCCTCCACCTGGGGCACCACCGCCGAAGAGGCCGAATCCAAGGCCATCAGCAGCGCACAGGACAACTACGGGGTGTCGGGACCGTTCAACAAATGGTCCAAATGCGCGACGGAGTAGGAACGGCACGGATCTCTTCCCAGCAACGGGAGTAAAGCCTCCCGACGCCACCCTTATGCTTCCGGCAGTGATGTCGGTGGGCACCACCGGGTCGGCGCCGGCGGCGCACACGAAATACCGTGTCGCCGAAGGTCGACGACCTCCCTCCCGTTCCGGGAAGTCCGGTCACCGACGCGTGTCGACTCTGCCTGGTTGAGAGCGAGGCCCCGATGAGCTCCGATGGCACCAGCCGACTGGGCGATCTGCACGAGCTCCCGGACTGTGCGCCGGCGGGCTTGAAAGCGCTTTTCAGCGCCGCGGAAGGGGTTATCCAGGAACAGGTTCGGCTGCTCGGTTCGGGCACGCCGTCGAAGGCGCCCGACCTGCGCGGAATGTTGCGCGGCCAGGGAATCGCCAATCCCGAGGACGAGTCGGCGATGATCGACAAGTACAGCGATCACAAGAGCCAGATGCACACGGCGACGTCCGGCATCCAGCGCAAGGACGCGGGCATCGTGGTGCGAACCGCGGGCATCGGCGATGCCGTGACCGAGGCTTACGGGGCCGTCGATACCGCGGTGGGAGAACTCAACACGAAGATCGACGCCTCCTTCAAATCCGTGCGGACGGTGAAGGACAAGGACGGCACCTCCCACAAGGAATTGCCCAGGGACATCATCGACGGCCTGTTCAAGGGCGTGTGGGAGACCGTCGGCACGACATACGACAAAGTCCACGGTGTCTCCGACCAGGCCGCGGCCGCGGCGCTGAAGATCAAGAGCGACGCCCCGCCGTCCTCCACCGGCAATCCGATACCGGCTGTATCGACCGGTTCGAGTCCCTCCGCGGGAGCCACTCCAGCGGGATACAACGGAAGCACTCCGTGGAGCGGCCAGTCCGGATCCATGGGTACCGCGATCATTCCGACCACGGAAAAGCCCACCGCGATGGCGATGATGAAGTACCTCATCGATACCTACCACTTCACACCGGCGCAGGCCGCCGGCATCGTCGCCAACGCGAAATTCGAGTCGGGATTCGACGTTTCCGCCACCGGCGACAACGGATCGGCAAAGGGCCTGTTCCAGTGGCGTTTCAACCGGCTTTCCGGCCTCCAGGCCTTCGCGCAGAGGCCCGGTGAGAATATCGGCGACTGGCATACCCATCTGGATTACATGGTTCAGGAACTGCGCGGTGGCGACTATCAGCAGGCGAACAATGCCGTCGCCGCGAACCCCAACGACGCCCGGACCGTGGCCGAGGCCTTCGACAGGTACTACGAGAAGAGCGCGGGCCTTTCGACCAACGACCGGCGCAATTACGCGGCAGGGCTGCTCGAGGAGTACAACAAGTCGGCGCTCGCCGTGTGAGTGCGGCGGCGGGGCGCGGCCGAGGCGACATCACTGCTCCCGGCGTTCGGCGCGCTACTGCTTCGAGTAGTCGGTGCTCAGCCACCGTTCGGGCCGCATCCGGATCACCACCGAGTCCGGGCCGAGGTTCTGCTCGGCGAATGCGGCCCCCTCCTCGGGTCCCAGATAGCGCACCGCGATCGCGCGGACCACCTCGGGCGACGCCGCGTCGATCGCGGTGACCGAGCCCTCGGCGGTGACATACCGGTACGGCGGCTGTTCCACCTGCGCGGTGATCGAGAACCGCCCGGCGGCCCGGATGAGCCGCTCCTTCAGCGTCCCGGCGTCGGTCCACAGCACGACCTCCCCGCCGGGCTCGTACCCGTACCAGATCGGCACCGCCAGCGGCGCCCGATCGGGCCGCTCGACGGCGATCACCCCCACGTGCAATTCGGCGAGGAACTTCTCACGCTCGGTACGGGTCATGGTCGGCATCGACGGTCCTTTCGCGAGTCGGGTCTGTGTTCGCGACAACCCGTGGCGACGGGTGTCCTATTCCGCACCGCGAATGAGCAGCGGCAGGGTGGTGTGGCGGCGCACGAGGATGCTCGGGGTCCACTGCGGCGGTGCGGCGAGGCGGATGTCGGTGCTGCGGTCGAGGAGGGTCGTGATCGCGGTGCGGGCTTCCAGTTTCGCCAGGGCCGAGCCGACGCAGAAGTGGAGCCCGCGGCCGAAGGCGGTGTGCGACTTGATATTCGGGCGGTTCAACTCGACAGCGGCCGGTTGCGGGAAGATCGCCGGATCGCGATTGGCCGCGCCCCACAACAGCAGGAGATGGCTTCCGGCGGGCAGGGACACCTCCCCGAGACGGGTATCGGTGGTGACGTGGCGGTAGTGGCCGCGAAACGGGGATTCGAGGCGCAGCACCTCGTCCAGGAAGGCGGGAATCAGGTGCGGTTCGGCGCGCAGCAGGTGCTGAATATCGCTGCGGGTGGCCAGAATTCGGGCCGCGGAGACGATCAGGCCGGCGGTGGATTCGCCGCCGGCGCCGACCAGTTGAACGAGAATCAGCACCGCGACCTCCTCGGTGAGCGTGCCGGCGCGGCACGCGCGGGCCAGCGCGTCGAGCACGGTGCGTGGCGGACCGTCGGGTTCCGCCGCGCCCCGCGTCCGCCGCAGCTGTTCGGCGAGGTAGCCGGCGAGCAGTGCCGCCGACTGCACCAGTCGCGGGAGACGGTGCGCGTCCACCACGGCACCGAGCATTTCGGTGCTGTCGTAGGCCCATTCGAGCAGTTGTGGCACATCGTCGCCGGGCAGCCCGATCACTGCCGCGACGAGGGCGAGCGGCAGGCGGTCGGCCATCTCGGCGGCCCAGTCGATGCGGCCGTCGCGCACGTGTTCCGACCAGAGCCGGTCGACCAGATCCTCGGCCATCGGCGCGAGTTCCCGGATGCGCCCGGCCAGCACACTCGAGACGAGTTTGCGGTGAACGGCGTGGGACGGATCGTCGGCCGTGGCGAGAACATGCACCGCGCGACCGCCGCCGTCGAGATCGAAGGCGGTGGCGGCGGCTCCCGGATGACGCAGCAGTACCGCGGTGAGGTGGGAGGAGAACTCGGTGGTGCGGGCGGCCGCGTCGGTCACGAGATCCCACGACGACACCAGGTGAAAGCCGGTGCCGGGCACCCGGTAGACCGGCGCCTCGTCGCGCAGGCGGTCGTAGAGCGGGTACGGATCGTCGAGATGGGCGGACAGGAACAGTTCGGATCCGTCCGGCACTGTCGTGGTCATCGGTGAACTCCCTCCGGGAACGGGTGCGCTCACCGTGCGCGCGGTGGAGACGAGTGTCAATCGGTGTCGCACAGTGAGACGCGGAAGACCGCCTCCGCGCGTTCGTCGACAAGCCCGAACACGTGAACCGCCGTTGTCTACGCACTTCACAGGCATATACCGAGAGAAGGCAAACGTGAGACAATAGCGCTATATCGTCTCGTCTCGAGACGCCGCAGAGTGAAGGGATCGTATCCGGCGATGCGAACCACCGAGGTGGACTGGCTTGCGGGCGGGGTCCGGCGCACCGTCGCCCGCTCGCGCATCGAGGCGGCGGCCGCCGACCTCTTCCTGGAACGCGGAATAGAGCGAGTGAGCATCGACGACGTGGCCGAACGCGTGGGCTGCTCCCGGGCCACCGTGTACCGGCACGTCGGCGGTAAGCCGGAACTGGTCCGGATCGTGACGGCCTCGGCGGCGCGGGATATCGCCGAACGCGTGGCGGCGACCGTGGCACCGCTGCGCGGCCCGCGGCGCGTGGTGGAGGCCGTCCTCGCCTCGCTCGCGGCGATCCGCGCCGAACCCACCCTGTCGGCGTTCCTGGCCGGTGCGGGCGCCACCGGCGACCAGGTGGTGGCCACGCCCGAACTGCGCGGCATCGCCACCGCGCTCACCGGAATCGCCGCGGACGACGATGCCGCACAGTGGATCGTAAGGGTGGTGTTGTCGCTGCTCACCTGGCCGCTGCCCGACGCCGCCGCGGAACGCCGGACGGTGGAGCGGTTCGTCGGCCCGCTCGTGATGCGTCCGGCCGCACCGGCGCGGAAGGGATGAGATGAACGTCCCCCTCTTCGTCGGTCTCACCACCGTCGACCTCGCCTACGCCGTCGACGCCTATCCGGCCGAGGACACCAAAACCCGTGCGCGCGACCAATTTCTGGGCGCCGGCGGACCGGCCGCCAATGCCGCGGTGGCGTGCGCGATACTGACCGGCGGGGCCCGGCTGCTCACCGCCGTCGGCCGGCATCCGCTCACCGCGCTGATCCGCGACGATCTGCGGTCCCACGGCGTGGAACTCGTCGACACCACGGCGCGGCGCACCGATCCGCCGCCGATCTCGTCCATCGTGGTCGCGGCCGGCGCCGGGACGAGAACCATTGTCTCACTGGATGGTTCGGGGATCGAGGCGCCGTTCGACCACGCATTCGCCGATCTCGTCCGGGAGGCGCCGGTGGTGCTCGTCGACGGGCATCACATCGAACTGGCCCTCGGCATCGCACGGGTGGCGCGCGACGCGGGAGTTCCGGTGGTGCTCGACGGGGGACGCTGGAAGCCCGAACACGCGCAACTGCTGCCGCTGGTCGACATCGCGATCTGCTCGGCCTCGTTCGCGCCGCCGGGCGCCGAGGACGTCTTCGACCACCTGCACCGGATCGGGGTCCGGGCGGTGGCCGTCACTCGCGGACAGCAACCGATCCTCTACTCCGCCAACGGGATTCGAAACGAGATCGCGGTGGGCGAGGTGGACGGCGCGGATACGCTCGGCGCCGGGGACATTCTGCACGGCGCGTTCTGCGCCTACCACTCGCGCGGCCACGACTTCGCCGACGCGCTCACCCGCGCCGCCGCGGTCGCCACCCTGTCGTGCCGGTTCTTCGGCACCCGCGCATGGGGAGACCGGCTCGGTGAGCCGCGCACCCCGGGACAGGCTCACCGACCCGGGCGAATGAGGTAGCCGCCCGAGACCGCGCGCAGCACGAGGTCGGCTCGGTCCGCGGTCCGCGCGATGAGACGGGCATTCGGCAGATCGCTGCCGGCCACCATGGCTTCTGCCCGATCCGGCGATTTACCGCCGCGCAGATGCCGGCGCAGCAGGCGCTGTTCGATGACCGCTTCCTCGGCATCGAGGTACCAGACCTCGTCGAGATATTCCCGCACCTCCCGCCATCCCGGCCGATCCAGCAGAAGGTAGTTCCCTTCCACGATCGCGACCCGTTCGCCGGTGAAGACCACCGCATCCGGGACCGGGTCGTGGTGGGCCCGATCGTAGACCGGCCACGGCACCGGCACGCCGATCGCACTGTCGCGCAACCGCCGCAGCCGGGCGACGAACGACGCCACATCGAAGGTATCGGGCTGCCCTTTGCGGGCGAGCGCGCCGGCATCTCGCAGCAGTGCCGAGCTCAGATGGAATCCGTCCATCCCCGCCACCTCTGCGGACACTCCCGACCTCCGCACCGCATCCACCAAAGCCTGTGCCAGCGTGGACTTTCCCGCTCCCGGCGGTCCGGCGACACCGACCAGGTACCGGCGTCCGCCCGCATCATCCGCCGCGCGCACGATCCGCGCCGCCAGCTCACCCGACCCCGTCACCTTCACGATGTTCCCGCCCCTCATTCGACCAGGACGACGATCAACCGCCGGGGCCCGTGCACGCCCTGCACGCGGGTCATCTCGATATCCACGGTCGCCGACGGACCGCTGATCCAGGTGGTCGGGCGGCGCGGGTCGAGACGCGGAACAACCTCCGGCAGCGCGGTTTTCACCTGCTCCGCGTGAACCACGCACATGTGACAGTCGGGCACGAGCGTGGGCGCGCGGCGGCCCTGGCCGGCGTCGCCGTCGAGCACGATCGTGCCCGATTGCGCGATCGCCGCGGCGCAGGTGGTCACGACCGCGTCGATCTCGCCCAGCTCGGGCGTGGTCAAGGGCGGGTCGTCGATCACGACCCGGTGCTCGGAGCGGTCCGCCCACAGTGCCGTCCACATGTCCGGCAGTCCGGGTGGCGTCAGCACCACATGGGCCGACGCACGCCGCAGTTCCCGATCCACGGCCGTCGCGATCCCTGCCGGCGTGGTCCGATGAACCTGCGCCCCATACCGTTGCAGTCGCTGTTCGAACAGGTCCAGGATCGCGGCGCGATCGTCGGGGTCGACGCCCGGCGCGGTCCGCAGGTAGTCACGCGGCACGGTGACCGCGTCCGCCGGTTCGCCGATGGCCTCGCGGATGCGCCGCAGAATCGTCTCGCGCGCATTCACGACCGGCCCCCGTCCTCGTTCGCGGTGTCGCGCGGCCCGGGTCCGTCGCCGTGGCGGCCGCCCTCGGTGCGCGCCCACCAGCGGCGGAACGATTCGGCCGGAATGTCGGGTACCCGCCGGCTGTCGGTCCACCCGCTCAGCGGACCGGGCAGATGCCGCTTCGGGACCGCGACGCCGATGCGCGCCGCCGACCGCACGGCCGCGCCCCACAGCGCCGGATGGCTCATGACTCCCGCCATCGCGGCGAAGGCCACCCGTTCCACGCGATGTTTCACCGCCGCCTCACCCTCGGCCACCCGGTGGCGCAGGGCCAGCAGATTCCCGGTGATATCGATGCCGACCGGGCAGACGTCGTCGCAGGCCCCGCACAGCGCGGAGGCATACGGCAGCGCGGCGGTCTGCGGATCGTCGGCACCCTTCAGCAACGGGTTGAGGATGGCGCCGATCGGCCCCGGATAAACCGACCCGTAGGCCTGTCCGCCGGTGCGTTCGTAGACCGGGCAGATATTCATGCAGGCGCCACACCGGATGCAGCGCAACGCTTCCCGCCCGAGTTCGTCGCGCAGGGCGCGGGTGCGCCCGTTGTCGACCAGGACCAGGTGGAAGGCCGAGGGACCGTCCTGCGCGGTGACGCCGGTCCAGGTCGACACATACGGCGACATCCGCTCCCCGGTCGCGCTGCGGGCCAGCAACTCCAGATAGATCTCCAGGTCGCGCCAGCTCGGAATCACCTTCTCGATGCCGGCCACCGTGATCAGCGTCTCCGGCAGGGTCAGGCACATCCGCCCGTTGCCCTCCGACTCCACCATCACCACCGTTCCGGTATCGGCGACAAGGAAATTCGCGCCGGTGATGCCGACCTTCGCGCGCAGGAACTTCTCCCGCAGGTGCAGCCGCGACGCATCGGCGAGCGCCTGCGGATCGTCCGTCAGATCGTCCGGCGCGGGGCGGCCGTGCTTGCCCATCTCGCGGCGGAAGATGTCGCGAATCCGGCTGCGGTTCAGGTGCATCGACGGCACCACGATATGGGAGGGCAGATCGTCGCCCAGTTGCAGGATGATCTCGGCGAGATCGGTTTCGCGGGTGTCGATTCCGGCCGCGGCAAGCGCCTCGTCCAGCCCGATCTCCTCCGACAGCATGGATTTGGCCTTGACGATCTCGGTTTCACCGGTGGCCAGGACCAATTCGGTGACGACGGCATTGGCCTCGGCCGCGTCCGTCGCCCAATGCACCACTCCCCCGGCGCCTTCCACCGCAGCCGCCAATCGCTCCAGATAGGTGTCGAGACGGCGCAGCACATCGTCCTTGACCGCGGCGGCGGCAGTGCGCAGTTCCTCCCAGTCCGGGCGTTCGGCCACCAGGGCGTCGCGCTTGGCGCGGATGGTGTGGGTGGCACGGTGCACAGTGGCACGCAGCTGTTCGTCCGCGGTCGCGGTGCGCGCGGCCTGCGGGAACGGGGGCCAGCCCACGAAATTCTTACTCACGAGCGGGCTCCCGCGGCCACCGGCAGCCCGGGCATCGGCCCGTCGGCCTTCGTGCGCGCCAGGATTTCCACCAGATGCAGATCGCGCACCGGCGTCGCGTCGGCGGCCAGGCGCCCGCCGATATTCATCAGGCACGAATTGTCCACGGCCGTAACCACACTCGCGCCCGTCTCGCGCACGTGGGCGGCCTTGTCGGCGTTCATCGCGCCGGAGGCGGCGGCGTTCTTCACCGAAAACGTGCCACCGAATCCGCAGCATTCGTCGGCCGCGGGCAATTCGATCAGCTCCAATCCGGCCACCGCCCGCAACAATCGGTACGGCCGGTCGCCGATGCGCTGCACGCGCAGCGAATGGCAGGTCGGATGGTAGGTCACCCGATGCGGGAAGTAGGCGCCTACGTCGACGACATCCAGGTCGTCGGTGAGGAATTCGGTCAGCTCCCGGATTCTGGGGAGCAGCGCCTCGGCATCGCGAGCCAGCCCGGAGTCACCGACCTGCTCGGCCACCACCCGGTAGAACTCGCGCGGCGCGGCGCCGCACGAGGCGGACGGCACGACGATCCGGTCGTAGTCACCGAACACCGAGACGAAATGCCGGGCCATTTTCGCGGTGTCGGCCCGATACCCGGTGTTGGCATGCATCTGGCCGCAACAACTCTGGGCCATCGGGAATTCGACCTCGACGCCGAGCCGGCGCAGCAAGGCCACCGCCGCCCGGCCGGTTCCCGGATACATGACGTCGTTGACGCAGGTGATGAACAATGCCGTACGCGCCGACATGCGGCCCCTCTCGTCACCGATGCCGCGGGCCGGGCACTGTTTCTGGAGCGGCACCTCGATACGGATACTCGCGAACGATCCCGGCCAGAATACGCCGCACGCACCGCGGCGAGACGGATCTGCGGGCCGTGTGCACCCGCGGATCCGCCTCGCCGGCGGCGTCGGTCAGCTCATCGCCTCCGCCCCGGTGAGCGGCGGTGGCTCGGAATCGAGTTCGGCCACTTCGTCATCGGTGAGCAGCCGGGACCGGATCAGGAACCGCACCCCCTCGGGAGCTTCGAGCGAGAATCCGCTCCCCCGCCCGGACACCACATCGACGGTGAGAAACGTGTGCTTCCAGTACTCGTACTGATCGGCGCTCATCCAGAACGGAGTATCGGCGCCGACCCGGCCGAGCAGCACATCCGAGGCGCCCACGCGGAATTCCCCGCGCGGGAAGCACATCGGCGCGCTACCGTCGCAACAGCCACCCGACTGATGGAACATGACCGGGCCGTGCTGTCGAATCAGGTTGTCCAGCAACGACTCCGCTGCCTCGGTCAGGTCGACGCGGGTACCCATCAGAAGAAGCCGAGTTTGTTCGGTGAGTAGCTGACCAGCAGGTTCTTGGTCTGCTGGTAGTGGTCGAGCATCATGCGGTGGTTCTCGCGGCCGATGCCGGACTTCTTGTAGCCGCCGAAGGCGGCGTGTGCGGGGTAGGCGTGGTAGCAGTTGGTCCATACCCGGCCGGCTTTGATGCCGCGGCCGAGCCGGTAGGCGGTGTTGCCGTCGCGGCTCCATACTCCGGCGCCGAGGCCGTAGAGGGTGTCGTTGGCGATCGCGAGGGCTTCCTCGGTCGAGTCGAAGGTGGTGACCGCGACGACGGGGCCGAAGATCTCCTCCTGGAAGACCCGCATGTCGTTGGTGCCCTTCAAGATGGTCGGCTCGACGTAGAACCCGCCCGGCAGGCCGTCGACCTTGCGCTGGCTGCCGCCGGTGAGGACCTCGGCGCCCTCTTTGCGGCCGATGTCGATGTAGGACAGGATCTTTTCGTACTGGTCGTTGCTGGCCTGGGCGCCGATCATGGTGTCGCTGTCGAGCGGGCTGCCGCTGACGATGGCCTTGGTCCGTTCCAGGCAGCGTGCCATGAACTCGTCGTAGATCGAGGAGTGGATCAGCGCGCGCGAGGGGCAGGTGCACACCTCGCCCTGGTTGAGCGCGAACATCACGAAGCCCTCGACGGCTTTGTCGAGGAACGCGTCGTCGGCGGCCATCACGTCGGGCAGGAAGATGTTGGGGCTCTTGCCGCCCAGTTCGAGGGTGACGGGGATGATGTTCTCGCTGGCGTACTGCATGATCAGCCGGCCGGTGGTGGTTTCACCGGTGAACGCGACCTTGGCCACGCGGGGGCTGGATGCCAGCGGCTTGCCGGTTTCGACGCCGAAACCGTTGACCACGTTGAGAACTCCCGGCGGGAGCAGATCGGCGATCAGCTCGACCACCTTCATGATCGAGGCCGGGGTCTGCTCGGCGGGCTTGAGCACGACCGCGTTGCCGGCGGCCAGTGCCGGGGCCAGCTTCCAGGTCGCCATCAGGATCGGGAAGTTCCACGGGATGATCTGGCCGACCACGCCGAGGGGTTCGTGGAAGTGGTAGGCGATGGTGTCGGCGTCGATTTCGCTGACACCGCCTTCCTGGGCGCGGATGGCGCCGGCGAAGTAGCGGAAGTGATCGACCGCCAAAGGCAGGTCCGCGGCCAGGGTTTCGCGGACCGGTTTGCCGTTGTCCCAGGTTTCGGCGACGGCGAGCCGGTCGAGATTCGCCTCGATCCGATCGGCGATCTTGTTCAAGATGTTGGCGCGATCGGCGGCCGAGGTCGCACCCCACGCGTCGGCGGCGCCGTGCGCGGCATCCAACGCCAACTCCACATCGGCAGCCGACGACCGGGCCACCTCACAGAAGGTCTCCCCGTCGACCGGCGACGGATTCTCGAAGTATCTGCCCTCGACCGGTGCCGTCCATTCGCCACCGATGAAATTGTCGTAGCGGTCGGCGTAGGAGACGATGCTGCCTTCGGCGCCGGGCTTGGCGTAGATCATGACGGGTGCTCCTCGATGAGTCACGAAGGGTCGCATCACGACAGGGGACGTCGTGATGTGGACCACTATGAGCCCCGAGGGTTGGCACAAGGTTGAATGCCGCGGGGCCGCGTCGCCGTCAGCTTCGCAGTGCGCTGTGCAAGCGCGCGACGGCCACCGCGCGGCGCGCGTCGCGAGCGGGCAGCAGCCGCAGCGCGTGTTCGTGGATCTCGATGTCACCGGGCGCTTTGGCGCCGTAGTCCAGCGCGTATTCGGCCTCGCCGGCCGAGAGCACCGCGGTGCGGATACCGACCTCCAGATATTCGCGCCATTCGACGACGCCCGGGGTCTGCGAGCCCGGCAGCAGCGGGCCGCGATACAGCCGCACGGCGGTGGCGGTATCCCCGGCGGCCAGGGCGGCGAGCATATCGGTCGCATCGCAGGACACCGGTGTGGTCAGCCGATAGACCCGATTGCTGATATCGCCGCCGGTGGCGCGGCGCAGATGCGAGACGTCGGCCTTGAGTGTGCTGGAACCGGTGGGCCGGTCGCCGTAGACGGCCAGCTGCAACCGTTCCGGTGTGTAGCCGTCGGGCTCGAGGGCGAGCAGGGTGAGGATCTCGAGCAACCGGCGGCGCAGGCGCAGCGGCCGCCCGCCCCGGGTCAGCGCGGCGCCGCCGAGACATTCCAGTCGCACCCCGGGTGCCGTATTCGCCACGCCGCCTTGCAGTTTCGCCTCCACCGCCGCGGTGAGCGACAGCACCGTGGACATGGCCAGCGGGTGCGAGCGATCCCAGGTGGTGGACAGATCCAGCACACCGAGCTGGCGGCCGTCGGCAGCGCGGATCGGCGCGCAGTAGCAGACCCAGCCGTGCAGTGCCTCGACCAGATGTTCGGCGGAGAACACGCTGCTCGGGCGGCCGGTGTGCAACGCCAGGGACAGCGCGTTGGTGCCCATGTGGTTCTCGTCCCAGCGACCGCCGGGCGTGAAACCGACCCGCTCGGCGCGGCGGCGCATCACCTGGCCGCCGTCGGACCACAGGATGGTTCCCGCTTCGTCGGTGACGGCGGCGACGAATCCGGCGTCGTGGGTGATGCTGTGCAGCTGATCGGAGAGTTCGGCGATGGGGCCGCGCAGCGGCGAATCGGCCCATTTCGACGCGACATCGCCGGCCACGGCGGGCGCGCAGTCGGTGGCCGGATCGACGAACGCGCGCGAGCGCACCCAGGACTGCGCCACATCGGCCCGGGGCTGCGCCGCCTCGGCATCGGGGGCGTCGGGATCCGGTGCGTCGGAGGCGGCGGGGCCGGATTCGAGAGGACACACGGCCGGGCTCGCCGGGAGATCGCGCGGGCTCGGAACCCAACGCGCCCACTGCCGTTCCAGTGCCGCGCGTCGCCGCAGCAGAGCACTGTCGTGTCCTGATCGCATCCGCATCTCACCCGTCGCCGCTCGGTCCGCACCGTGCGTTCCGGCGGCGCCTGGGGCCGGGCCGCACATCGTCGGCTCGGCCCCATTGTCCAGCAGGTCGGCTCGTCGCGGGAGCGAAACCGGCCGGTGCGGACGATCGAACCCGGCTCAGATGGGCGTCAGTTCGAACAGCCGGAACCGGCGCGCGCCCGCCAGCCGCTGCTCCATGGTGTATCCGGGCCAATAGGCCACCGCGCGGGCCCACGCCTCCTCGCGTTCGGCGCCGCTCAGCTGCCGGACCCGCACCTTGATTCGCTTACCGCCGCTGTGGATTTCGGCATCGGAGGCCGCGGCGAGATTCGCCGACCAGGACGGATGCTCCGGCCGCCCCCAGTTGGACCCGATCAGCAGATACCGCTCGGGCCCATCCGGGACGTACAGCAGCGACACCGTCCGCGGCAACCCGGATTTACGTCCGCGCACCGTCAACTCCATCGACGGCAGACCCGCCAGATCGAGCACTCCGTGCCGGCCGCCGGTGAGCCGGCGGATGATGCGTTCCAGGACGACGACGACCGGACCGGTGCGCATCACCCACGGGATCCGCGCGATCGCCCGTCCGAGAGCGGACAGCGGGTTGCCGATACGTGAGCGACGGGTGCGATCCGACATGACGGCCTACTGCGAGGTCGCGGCGCGCTTGGGCAGCTTCCAGCCCGGCCGTGGGAAGTGGCAGGTGTAGCCCTCCGGATAGCGCTGCAGGTAATCCTGGTGCTCGGGTTCGGCCTCCCAGAAATCGGACGCCGGGGTCACCTCGGTGACCACCTTGCCCGGCCACAGACCGGAGGCGTCCACATCGGCGATGGTGTCGAGCGCGATCGCCTTCTGCTCGTCGTCGAGATAGAAGATCGCGGACCGATAGCTGCTGCCGATGTCGTTGCCCTGGCGGTCCTTCGTCGACGGATCGTGGATCTGGAAGAAGAACTCGAGCAGCGCCCGGTAGTCGGTGCGCGCGGGGTCGTAGACGATCTCCACGGCCTCGGCGTGGCCCGGATGGTTGCGGTAGGTGGGGTGATCGTTGCGCCCGCCGGTGTATCCGACGCGCGTGGAAATCACACCCGGCTGCTTGCGGATCAGCTCCTGCATACCCCAGAAGCATCCGCCTGCCAGAATCGCCTTGCGCGTGTCGGTCACGCTTCCTCCTTCGGATCGGGTCCCCGCCCCCAGTCTCGCACCGGTACAACCCGGGTGCGGGCCCGAAAAGTCCCGCCGCGGCGCTCGCCTCGGCCGCCTTCCGTATTCCGCATACCCGCTCTCCGGGCGGATTAACGGACTATCCCCGGTCGCGCCCTGCGGTCGTCTCCGAACGCGTTGGCGCCGAAGCGATTTCGGCGCGCATCGCGACACGGGTCCCGTCGGCGCCGGTGGTGATCTCGACGTCGCGCACCAGGGCGCGCATGATCGCCAGTCCCCGCCCGCGCACGGGATCCGGAACCTCGGCACGGGGTTCCCAGCTGCCGTGGTCCACGATGGTCAGGTACAGGTCCGAGCCGCTGATCTCAGCACGCAGCCCGACCATGCCGGTGGCGTCGCGGTAGCCGTGTTCCACGGCGTTCGTGCACGCCTCGTCCACCGCCAGCAACAGGTCGTAGATCTGTTCCGAGCCGACTCCCTCGCGCTCGAGCCAGGCCCGCAGATCGTGGCGCACCTCGGCGATCCGGTCGGCCTGCGACGGGAAATTCGCCTCGAAGGGGGCCACCTGTAGCGGGTGCGGCTCGCGTATCGCGGGCCCTGGGGCGGGGTCGCCCGGGGGATCTGGAAATCCGCTCATGTCCTCATTCCGATCGCAACCGATGATCTCCACTCGATGATCTCCTCGGCATCCGCGATACCCCCTTTCCCGTACGCCATGCGGCGCCGTCGGCCTACCTCAGTCGCGCAGCGCCTTCTCGCGCAACTGTTTGAGCGTTCTGGTCAGGATCCGCGAGACCTGCATCTGGGAACAGCCGAGTTCGTGCGCGATCTGTTCCTGCGTCATTCCGCCGAAGAAACGCATGGTCAGCACGTACCGCTCCTTCTCCGGCAGGGCGTCGATGAGCGGCTTCACGGTCAGAGTGTCATCGATCGCACCGAAGGTCGGATCGACGTCGCCCAGAGTGTCGAGAATCGCATTCCCGGAGCGACTGTCGTCGTCGGAGGTCGGCGTGTCCAGCGACTGGGTCTGGTAGGCGTTGCGGGCGATCAGTGCCTGCGTCACCTCACCCAGATCGGCGTCCATCTCCTCGGCGATCTCGCGCGCCCGCGGCATCCGGCCCAGCCGTTGCGACAGCGACTCCACGGTCGGGCCCAGCGCGGTCTGGATCTCCTTGATCCGCCGGGGCACGCGCAGCGCCCAGGTGTGATCGCGGAAGTGGCGGCGCACCTCGCCCATCACCGTCGGCACCGCGAAGGCGAGGAACGGCGACCCCTGCGAGGGATCGAACCGGTCGACGGCCGCGACCAGGCCGACCCGGGCGATCTGCAGGAGATCCTCGAAGTTCTCGCCGCGCCCGCTGAACTTGCGCGCGATGTGCTCGGCCAGCGGCAGGCAGCGGTTGATGATTCGTTCGCGCAGCCGGTCGCGCTCCGGATCGTCTTCGGGCAGGGCGGCGAGCTCGACGAACAGCGGTGCGACGTCGTCGTAACCGTCGGGGTGGCGGGCGGTGCCGGTACCGTTCTCAGTCGACATCTGTTCCGCCACGTGCCCAGCGGAACTCGACGACGGTCGGGTGCCCGCCCACGGTTGCGTCGTAGTCCGAACTCTCGGTCTTCACCCATTGGGTGAGAGTCGAGACGATGTGCCAGCCGAAGCTGTTGGTGTCCGGGCCACCCGCGGCCGTGGTGACGGCGGCGACGCGCACGTCCATGGTGTTCTCGCCCGCGGTGAATGCGCAATCGATCACGGAACCGGCGGCCGCGTCCACGATCAGCGCGCTGACCACCTCGTCGACGGCGAGACGAATATCGGTGGCCTCGTCGATACCGAAATCGGCGACCAGAGCGACGGTTTCGGTCAACGCCCGGACCATCATCAATTGCGCCGCATCGGCCGGCACCTGGAATCCGACCGCAGTGGTCCCCGCGTCCGGGGACACTTTCTCGACCATGCCCATTCCTTGCTCCCAAATATCGTGCCGCGAGACGATTTCACAGCGTACGCGAGCGCCCGCCGGACGCCCTCCGATCGCGGTGACGGCCCCCGTTCGGATCGCGCCGAAACGGGTATGTTGGTCAGCGGCGAATCGTCGCCACGCCGCGGACAGCGGCGCAGATCGGAATACGCCGGAGGTATCGAAGTGGCGAAATGCGGTACGAATCGCCTCGCGCTGGGGTCGGCCCGATGAGCGGCGAGCGGGTGTCACCGCTGCTGCGCACCGAGCAGCGCACGGAAGGTTCGGCCGTGGTCGTGACCGTGGCCGGTGAGGTGGACATGAATTCCGCGCCGGAGTTGCAATCGGCTCTCGACCGGGCGCTGCAGGCCGAGCCCACCGCCGTGGTGCTCGATATGACCGAGGTCGGTTTCCTCGGATCGGCCGGGCTGAGCGTGCTGCTGGCCACTTCCCAGTCCACCGCGACGGGCGGTCTGCGAGTGGTCGCGTCGCCCGCGGTGCGCCGCCCGATCGAGGTGACCGCGCTGGACGCGTTGCTGCGTCTGTTCCCGACCGTCGCGGACGCGCTGGCCGCGCCGGAGCAGACCACCTCGGCCTGATCCGGCGCCCGCCCGGCGCGTTCCTCGCCGCCGGCGTCATCGCTGTCGTGGCAACCGGACGACCTGAACGAAGAATTCGTCGATGTGCTTGATCGCGGCGATGAATTGATCCAGGTCGACCGGTTTGGTCACGTAGGCGTTCGCGTGCAGTCGATAACTGCGCAGAATGTCCTCTTCGGCTGCCGACGTGGTGAGTACGACCACCGGAATATGGCTGAGGTCCGGATCGGATTTGATCTTTTCCAGAACCTGGCGGCCGTCGTATTTCGGCAGGTTCAGATCGAGCAGAATCAGATCGGGCCGCGGCGCCTGCGCGAATTCCCCCTGCCGGTAGAGGAAGTCGAGCGCTTCCTGACCGTCGTGGGCGACGTGCAGCGTATTGCCGATCTTGTTGTCCTCGAACGCCTCCCGGGTCATCAACTCGTCGCCGGGGTCGTCCTCCACGAGCAGGATGTCGATGGGCTGGCTCACCGGTGCGGTCATGCGTCGGCTCCTTCGGATACGGGTTCGAGCGGTGCGAGCGTGGCGGCCCGGGTCGCCAGGGTGAAACGGAACCGGGCGCCGCCGGTGTATTCGGTGTCGATCCACAGATTGCCACCGTGGTACTCGACGATCTTCTTGCACAGCGCCAGGCCGATGCCGGTGCCGCTGTAGTCCTCCCGATTGTGCAGGCGCTGGAAGATCACGAAGATCTTGTCCGCGAATTCCGGCGGGATGCCGATGCCGTTGTCGGACACCGAGAATTGCCATTCGTCCAGGTGATCGCCCGGCTCGCACTCGATGCGCACGACCGGCGCGGTACCGGGGGTGTGGAATTTCACGGCATTGCCGATGAGGTTCTGCCACAACATCGTCAGCAGCGTCGGCTGGCCCGCGACTTCGGGCAACTGCTCCGGACGCTCGATCACCGCGCCGGATTCCTCGATCGCGCCGGACAGATTGTCCAGCGCCGAATTCAGCGTCGAGTCCAGGGCGACGAGCTCGTTGCCCTCGATCACCCGGCCCACGCGCGAGAACGTCAGCAGATCGTTGATCAGCCGCTGCATCCGCTTGGCGCCGTCGACGGCGTAGTCGATGTACTGTTTGGCCCGCTCGTCGAGCTGATCGCCGTAACGCTTCTCCAGCAACTGACAGAACGCGGCGACCTTGCGCAACGGCTCCTGCAGGTCGTGGGAGGCGACGTAGGCGAACTGCTCGAGTTCGGCGTTCGAGCGGCGTAGTTGGACCGTCTGGCGATCCAGATCGTCGGCCTGCCGGGCGAGCTGCACCTCCTGCGCCCGCGAGGACCCCAGTTCGGAGACGATGCGCACGCGCATCTCCTCGACCGCGTCGGCGACCGTGGCCAGGTCGGCCGGGCCGTGCGCCTCGATGTGATGATCGAATTCGCCGGCCGAGACCCGCCGGGACGCCTCGGTGAGCTCGTCGAGCGGGCGAGCGACCAGCCGCCGGATCAGCACGGTCAGTGCCAGGCCGGTGAGCAGGATGAGGACCACCACCGCGATCAGCACGCTGTCGCGCACGGTGCGCGCGTGATCGAGGTCGCGGCGGTCGTTGGCGATCGCGGCCGCGGAATCCGCGTTCTGCGCGGCGAACTTCTTTCGCAACTCGTCGAACAGCGCCTTGCCGCGGGTGACCAGGGCGGCGGATTCGGCCGGCGATACATGGCCCGCCGCCGCGATCATCGGCTGCACGTATTCGGAACGCCAGCGCTGAGCCGCGGCCTCGACGGCGTCCAGATCGTCGAGCAGTGTGGTGCGGCCGGCGGCCAGCTCACGCAGGCGGCCCGCGGCGGTGGTCTCGTCGGCGACACCCTGGTTGTAGGGCTGCATGAACTGCTCATCGGCCGAGATCGCGTAGCCGCGCAGGCCGGTTTCCTGGTTGACCAGGGCGGCCTGCAGCCGATAGGCCTCGGTCGCGGCCGGCTGGGCGCGATCGAGCAGCCGGTCTTCGATGGCGTCGGTATGGGCGATCATTTGCCTGGCGGCGATCGCACCGGCGATCACCACCACGAGCATCAGGGCGAGGACCAGCTGAAACCACATCTGTGCGGTGAGCCGGCCGACGATCCCCTCGCGGGGTCGGACGTCTTTCACCGGACCCACTCACCCCCGTGCCAGCGCAGATAGACGATCGCCAAATCGTCGTCGAGTCCGCCGGCCGGGGCGGCCGCGGATTCGACCTGGCCCAGCAGTTCGTCCAGATAACGGGCGGGCTGTTCGACCGACACCCCTTGCGCCATCGCCAGCAGGCCGTCCTCGCCCAGCCAGTCGCCCGCACCGGTACGCACCTCGAACAGGCCGTCGGTGAACAGCACCAGCCCGGTACCGGCCGGCACGGCCACCTCCGTGACCGGCCAGTCCGTCCGGCCCGGCATGAAGCCCAGGGCCGGTCCGCCGGGCACCTCCAGCCATTCGGTGCCGGTCGGCGAGTGGACGAGCATGCCGGGGTGACCGGCCCGGATCACCTCGACGGCGCCGCGACCGGGCGGGGCGTACAGCGTGGTGAGGGTGGCGAAGGTCTGTGGTCCGGTGCGTTCGGCGACCAGCACCTCCTCCAGCAGTTGCAGCTGCCGGGGCCCGGTGATGCCGCTGAATACCAGTGTGCGCCAAGCCAACCGCAGACCCACGCCGATCGCGGCCTCGTCCGGGCCGTGGCCGGCCACATCGCCGATCAGCGCGTGCACCGTGCCGTCGGCCTCCTGGACGACGTCGTAGAAATCGCCGCCGAGCAGCGAATGCGCGCGTCCGGGCCGATACCGCGAGACCACATCGACGATGGGCGCACCGCGCAGCAGTGGCTTGGGGAGCAGCCCGCGTTCCAGGCGGGCGTTCTCCTGGGCGCGCATGGTGCTCGCGCGCAGCGCCGCGGTGGTGCGCTCGGCCTGTTTGCGCTGAATCGCATAGCGCACGGCCCGGCCGAACCACTCCGGCTCGACCCGGCCCTTCACCAGATAGTCCTGCGCGCCGGCCGCCATCGCGGCCAGGCCGGTCTGTTCCTCGTCCAGGCCGGTCATCACCACGACCGCGACCTGGTCGGTGTACTCGCGCAACTGCGCGAGCGCGTCCAAGCCGTGGGAGTCGGGCAGGTTCAGATCGAGCAGCACACAGTCGGGCAGGCCCGCGGCCAGCCACGCGCCCGCTTCCGCGAGTGAGCGCACATGTTCCAGGCGCACACCGGGCGCACCGTCGGCAACGAGTTCCTCGACCAGCAGGGCATCACCGGGGTCGTCCTCGACCAGCAGGATCGTCTGCCCGAGCGGGGAGGCGGTGCCCAGCGGCGTGACGCCGTCGAGGGGCGGGCGCACGGTGGAACCGCGGCCGTCGTCTCGAACGGATGCGGAAGTGGGACCCTCGGACGAGTGGCCCGCGGAACGGCCGGATACATCGCGAAACCGCGGGGACTGTTCCATCACCGCGGCCGGGCGGGGCCGCGGGGTCGCGTCGCCGATGCGACGAGGTCGCACGATGTCGGCCCGCAGCGCACCGGCTGCATCGGACCGCGACGAGGGAACAGCAACCGTGCCTGGGACGGCACGCTTCGACAATGCTGCCTCCGATCAACGAAGTGGCGGCCCGAGCGCACGCCGACTTGCTCAGCGGCGCGTTTTTCGACCGTGAGGCTTGCCGATCCTATCGGAACCCGGCCGACCACGCTGCGCGCACCATGGGGCAGGCCACGATCAGGACGTCGCGTCGGCACCTGCCCGAGATCGGAGGAGAGGCTGGTGCACCACGGTTTTCGCTAGGAGAGGCGCCCCCGCGCGGATGGCGTCCGAGGTGCGCCGAAGGCGCAATTTCGCCGTCCACACCGCGACCACCGCCGCGTACACCGCAATGACGATCAGTGATACCGAGCCGATCACCATGAGCAACGCAACCACGACTGATCCCGGTCCTCTCCGAGTTGGATGTCCTGTGTACCGACGGAAAGATGCCCCGAAACCCTCATACCAAACAGAAAGCGTGCGCGGGGCACGTCACATCCCGTCCGACCTGGTGTAACAACCGACCGCAATACAGCGGATACTGTGGAACGTGAGTACGGAACAGTCGCCACGCATCGCGCCGCTCGATCCCCTGACGAGCGTGCTCGGCGCCCAGTCCTGCGATCACGTCGGCTGGTTCCGATTCTGGTTCGCCGATCAGCGCTGGGAATGGTCGGACGAAGTGGCGCAGATGTACGGGTATCAGGGCGCCGATACCCAACCCACCACCGAACTGCTCATATCGCACAAACATCCGGACGACCGCGAGGAGCTGGCGGCCAGCATCGCGACGTCGGTGAAAACCGGCGACCCGATCTGCGGCCAGCACCGCATCGTCGACGCCGACGGGGACACCCACGACATCATCGTCGTCGGCGAACAACTCACCGACGACGACGGCGCGGTGGTCGGGGCCAGCGGATATTTCGTCGACGTCACCGAGACGATCGCCGAGGAGCGCAACGACGCGCTGTCGGAGGTGCTGCCCGAGGTGATCGAGTCCCGCGCGGTGATCGAACAGGCGAAGGGCGCGCTGACGCTGGCCTACGGCATCAGCCCCGAACAGGCGTTCCGGGTGCTGAGCTGGCGTTCGCAGGAGACCAACACCAAGCTGCGGGACCTGGCCGCGCAGTTCGTGCAGGAGTTCCGCCGCCTGAACGGGGAGAACACCGCCCTGCGCAGCCGCGTCGACCACATCGTCCTGACCGCCCACCGCCTGATCCCGCACGACTGAGGCGCCGGTCGGTGCGGTCAGGAGACCGCGTCGGCGACGACGATCTCGCGGGTGGGGCCGGTGCCGACGGCCGTGGCGTGGGCGTCGATGCGCACCTCGGTGCGGCCGCGGATCGCGCGATCACAGCGCTCGGCCAGGTCGTGGCGGTCGGTGCCCGGTTCCTCGATCGGCAGCAGGACGAGTTCGGCGACGATGCCCTTGGCACGCAGGATGCGACGGGCCGAGTCGAGGAAGGTGTCCACGCCGACGAAGCCGGGGACCGTCGATGTCTCGCCGGCGCCGTTCAGATAGCGCAGCCGGATCGGCTGTACCGGCGTGGCGGTGTCGACCGCGGCCTGGAACAGCGCGGGTCGCATCCGGCCGTGCGCCCGGCCACACCAGGTGGTGCCCTCGGGGAACAGGCCCACCCGCTCCCCCGCCGCCAGCCGTGCCGACATCGCCGCGATCACCTCGGGCAGCTGCCGCAACCGATCCCGATCGATCGGGATCACTCGCATGAGCCGGGCCAGCTGCCCCAGCACCGGCCACGACACCAGATCGCCGCGGGCCACGAAGCCCATCGGCGAGACCGCCGCCAACGCCAGCACATCGGACCATCCGACGTGCGCGGCCACCACCAGCAGGCCGCGCCCGGAATCACCCGGAGAGCCACCGCCGCGCACCGCACCCTCGTCGACCGCGCCCCGCTCGTCGACGACGCGCAAAGCGATTCCGCAGCAGCGCAAGACGGCCCGTGCGTACCGGCGATGCAAGCCCGTCCGCCGGGCAGCCGGCGTCACCACGTTCACCACCGGAAACGCCACCAGCAACCCCACCACACCCGCGATCCGCGCAACAGTCCGCACCGCGCCCGCGGTGTCGGGCACGGCCACACAGCCGGCGCCGCACGGACTCGCGGGCATCCATGCGTGAACCGCCGGTTCCGCCACGGGCCGAGGATCGAACGGCGTCTCCGCTGCCGTGCCGGCGGGCGCGGCCGCGGTCCGGCCGACAATGTCCGCGCCGCTTCGTAAATCGGTTGTCTCGGTCATCGTGCTCCTCCGCCCGTATCGCGGGCCCGCGCGGCATCGGCTTGCGACGCGCGAGCGTCTGTGCCTTCCGACGCGCGAGCGTCTGTGCCTTCCGACGCGCGGGCGTCCATGGCTCCCGCAGCGCTCTGCAGGCGTTCCAGGTAGCGGGTGTTGATCGTTTCCAGGCCGAGGAGGGCGACGAAATCCGCGACGCCGAAATCCGGGTCGTGGGCCGGTTCACCGCAGATCTCGGCGCCCAGGCGCAGATAACCGCGCAGCAGCGGGGGAAGTTTCGGCCGGGCCGGGGCGGCCAGTTCGTCGAGCCCGCGGCCGTCGACCACGACCGGGCGGTACGGGCGCACGCGGCGGGCCGGATCACCGGCGTGCTTGCTCAGCAACAGATCCCGGACCGCGGCCACGTTCGCGCCGGGCGGATCGGCGGGGGTGTCGCGCATCGGCACCGAGACGCAACCCATCACCCAGTCGTAGCCGGTGAGCTGGATGTAGTGCAGGATCCCGGCCCACATCAGCGTCAGCACCGAGCCGTTGCGATGGTCCGGAACCACGCAGGCGCGGCCCATTTCGACGATCCGGCGCCCTTCGGGATCCATGGCGCTCAGATCGAATTCGGTGGCCGTGTAGTACCCGCCGGCGGCGCGCACCTTGTCCGGCGGCAGCATCCGGTAGCAGCCGACGAATTCGCCGGAGGCCTCGTCGCGGACCAGCAGATGATCGCAGTGCTCGTCGAACCGGTCGGCGTCCAGGCCCTCGGCGCTGAAGGGAATGTCGAATCCGGGTTCGCCGGCGAACACCCGGTAGCGCAGCCGCTGCGCGGCCCGGCGATGGTCGAGATCGGAGGACACAACCAGGGAGTACTGTGGCGCCGCCACCCCTGGGCCTGTCGTGCGGGTCGGGTTCAGCACGGACGATGGCGTCATGGTGTCGATGAAGCCAGGCCGATTCGGCGAGGCGGCGACGTTCGAGTGTCGAGCGAATGCCAGTCCGGTGAACGAGATCCCCGTCACACCGAACGTTCACTGCGTCGTTCCCCCGAGTTGGCCCACACGCCCGAAACCGCCACGTCGGACGCACCGGCGCGGCGGAACGAGCAGCGGTCAGGCGTTCTCGCGGGCGAAGCTGCGGGCGCCGACCACCATCAGCAGTACGGCCACCGCAACCGTCAGCCCGGTGCCGAGATAGACCTCGGTGACCGCGAAATCACCGCGGAACAATGCCCGCGCGGCCTCGACGGTGTGCTGGAACGGATTGATGTCGGCGATGATCCGCAGCCAGTGCGGCGCCAGGCTCATCGGCAGCAGGATGCCCGACAGCAGCATCAGCGGCACCGAGACGCTGTTGAGCACCGACGCCAAGGTGTCCTCCGAACGCGCCCACAGCGCCAGCGCATACGACCCCGAGGCCAGCCCGGCCGCCATCACCGAAATCAGCAGCACCGAGGCGATCAGCCCGAAAGCGCTGGGCCGCAACGAGAATGCCGCCATCGCGACCGCGACCAGGACCAGCGCCTGCACGATCAGCACGACCATATCCTTGAGCACCCGGCCCACCAGCAGTGCGCCGCGGTGGGCCGGGGTGACGCGCTGGCGTTCGATCACGCCGGCCCGCAGTTCCTGCACCATCGCGAATCCCGCGAACATGGAACCGAACAATCCGACCTGGATGACCAGGGCGGGCGTCAGCACCTTCCAGGGGTCGGTATCGGCGCCCAGCGCGGGTGCGATCGCCTTCACCAGCGGACCGAACAACACCAGATACAGCACGGGCTGACTCAATCCGATGATCACCCACACCGGATTGCGCAGCTGCGTGCGCAGTTGCGACCAGAACACCAGCCCGGTCTCCCGCAGAAAACTCATTTTCCCTCCCGCAGCGAACGCCCGGTGACGGTGAGGAACACGTCGTCGAGGCTCGGTCGTTTCACGGTCAGCGCGCCGGGCACGATGCCGTGCTCGTCCAGTGCGCGCAGCAGCGGCACCACGGCGGCATCGCCGCGCGCCACCGTCAGATGCACCAGTCCGTCGGCGCGCAGCTTCGAGCGCAACTCCAGCACCGAGTCGGCGATCTCGATCGCGAGATCGGCCTGTGCGTCGGCGATGTCGAGGCTGATCACATCGCCGGAGATCCGCTGTTTCAACTCGTCCGGCGTGCCGGAGGCGACGATGCCGCCGTGATCCATGACCAGGATCCGGTCGCACAGCGCGTCGGCTTCCTCCAGGTAGTGCGTGGTGAGCACGATCGTCGTGCCCTCGGACCGCAACCGCCGCACATGTTCCCAGAGGTTCGCGCGGCTCTGCGGGTCCAGCCCGGTCGTCGGCTCGTCCAGGTAGACCAGTCGCGGACGATGCACCAGGCCGAGCGCGATATCGACGCGGCGGCGCTGCCCGCCGGACAGCTCGCGGCAGCGCCGACGGCCCATTCCGTCCAGTTCCAGCGTCCGCAGGAGGTGTTCGGCACTCGCCGTCGCCTCGGCCTTGCTCAGCCCGAAAAGCCTTGCCTGCAGGACCAATTGGTCGATCACCAGCTCGTCGTCGTTGGTCATGCCGCCCTGGGCGACGTACCCGATGCGAGCCCGCACCTCGCGCGGCGCCTCGCGGAGATCGGCGTCGGCGATCCGCGCCTGGCCCGCGGTCGGCGCGAGCAGCGTCGCGATCATCCGCAGGGTGGTGGTCTTACCGGCGCCGTTGGGACCGAGCAGTCCCACGATCTCGCCCTCGCGGACCTCGAAGTCCAAGCCGTTCACGGCCTGCACCGGTCCCGTTTTCGTCGTGAACGTCCGTGCCAGCCCCCGCACTCGGATCGCCGAGGTGCGGGTGCGGTCACGAACGGTAGCCGTCGTTTCCATACCGCACACGGTAGGAACGACGGCTCAAATAGTCAAGCTTTACTATTCAGTCTTGATCAACAGCGGCTCCGGCGTCGTCCCGCGGATGCTCGAAGAGGGTGTACGGCGCCGAGGACCAGACGTCCAGCTCGCCGTTCTCGATGCGCTGCAAGGTTTTTCGCGACCACTCCAAGTCGGCGCGGGTATGGGCGGCGGCCAGCGCGATCGCGTCGGCCACGTGATACGGCTCGGTTTCGGTCGGATCGCCGCTGCCGGACAGGATCCGCTGCTCCTCCCGCTCGAAATAGCCCAGGTCGGCCTCGAACTTCAGAATGCGGCTGCGCAACGCCGCGATCACATCGCCGCGCGGCGCGAACGGGAACAGCGCCACCGCGGCGTGATACGGATGTTTCGGCTGCTCGGCCGACCACAGACCCTCCCGGATCAGATCGGCGAGCACCTTCTCCCCCTCCGACGTCAGCCGATACGAGGTCCGTTCCGGGCGCGCGCCGTCCTGGCCCACGCCCTCGACGGCGATGAGCCCGTCGCGCTGCAGCGTGTTCAGCGCGCCGTAGACCGATCCGGGTTTGACGTTGGCCCAGTCGTCGGCATGCCAGGACAGCAGCTCACGCCGCACGTCGTAACCGTGCACGGGTTGCAGCAGCCGCACCAGGGCCAGCACCAGCAGTCGAGTCGTCGGAACAGCCATATCGAAAATTCTGCCCCCGCCGCCCGGTACCCGCCGCCGCGACCCGGCCGATCACAGCGGGTTGTTCGGATCCCGTTCCGGCAGTGGGCGTTCGGTGATCACCGGGCGGCCCAGCGGATTGCGGACCCGGCGCTTGGCGGCCTGATAGACCTGAATCGTCTCCGCGGCCACCACATCCCAGGCGAAATCGGCGGTCAGCCGCGCGTGGGCCGCGTACGCACGCTGCTGCGCCGCGATCGGATCGTCGAGGACGGCCGTCACCGCCTCGACCAGTCCGGTCACATCCGCCGGTTCGAACGAAGCGCCGGTGACTCCGTCGACGACCAGCTCACCGAGCCCGCCGGCGGTGGAGGTCACCAGCGGCGTTCCGGCCGCGGCGGCCTCGAGGGCGACGATGCCGAACGGTTCGTAGCGGCTGGGCAGCACGATCGCGTCGGCGCCGTGCAGCCAGCCCAGTAGTTCGGCGTGGTCCAGGCGGCCGGCGAAATTCACCGCGCGGGCCACCCGATGGACCCGCGCGCGCTCGCGCAGCCATTCGAACTGCGTGCCCACCCCCGCGATGGTCAGCGTGGCGCCGGGATGCGCGCGACGGATCCGCGGCAGTGCGGCGATCGCGTCCTGGACGCCCTTCTCGTATTCGAGCCGGCCCACGTACAGCAGCCGGGGCGGACCCGAACGCGGCGCGCGGTCGCGAAATGTCCACGCCCCCACGTCGATTCCGTTGCGGATCACCGTCACCGGCACCAGTTCGGGGCCGTAGAGCTTTTCCACCTCGTCCTGCATCGAGGTCGAACAGGTGATGAGGGCATCGGATTCGCGGGCGAGCCACCACTCGACCGAATGGACCTGCTTGTTGACCCGGCCCGAAACCCAGCCGCTGTGGCGGCCCGCCTCGGTGGCATGAATGGTCGAGACCAGCGGCACGTCGTAGTACTCGGCCAGGGCGATCGCCGAATGCGCGACCAGCCAGTCGTGGGCGTGCACCACATCCGGCGTCCAGCCCTCGGCGATACCCGGTTTGCTCAACGCGATACCGGCGCGGACCATCGCATGCCCCATGGCGAGGGTCCAGGCGAGCATGTCCTCGCCGAAGTCGAAGGCGGGCGGATCCTCGGCGACGGCGACCACCAGCACCCGATCCTCGATGAAGGTGTGGGTGGGGTGCGTCGTGGCGTCGGTGCCCATCGGCCGGCGCGCCAGCACCACGACCTCGTGACCGGCGGCCGCCAGTTCGACGGCCAGATGATGGACGTGCCGGCCGAGCCCACCGACAACTACCGGTGGGTACTCCCACGACACCATCAAGATCTTCATGCCGGTCCTTCTGTTGCTCCCGCCGAGCGGTGACCGACTGCGGGGATGTCCGTACCTCGTGCGTCGAGTCGGCGCGCGTCGAGAGCGGGGAAGAATCCGTCGGCCGCGTACCATCCTGCCGCCAACTGCCGTGCTTTGGCGAGTTGGCCCGCGGTGACGGCCCCGGCGATCTCGCGGACGGCGTGCGCGTGCTGATGCGCGCGGTCGCGGGCATAGCCGGCCGCGGAGTCCTTGCTGACCATGAACGCCCAGTCGCTGGAGACGGCCAGAATCGCCTCGCGCAGCAGCTGATCGGCGACCGGATCACGCAGACCGTCGGACTGCGCGGCCATCTTGTCCAGGGTGTCCAGGGCCGCACGCACGATCTCGGCGTTGAGTTCGACCAGGTCGCGGACCTGATCGCCGGCCCACACCCGCCAGTCCTTACCCGAACCCCACGAGGAATCGGCCAGCTCGACGGGTTCGCCGACGAATCCGTCCGCCCGCGCGTCGGCGAGGGTGCCCACGGTGACCCCGGCCTCGGGCAGGGCGCGCAACACCTGTTCCAGCCACTGCGGCCCCTCATGCCACCAGTGGCCGAACAGTTCGGTGTCGAAGGCCGCCACCACGAGCGCCGGCCGGCCGATCCGCTCGGATTCGGTGATCAGCCGTTCGCGCACGGTCGCCACGAAATCGGCCACATCGCGTTCGATCGCCGCCGCGGCGGCCGCGGGATCGTAGGGCGCCTTGTCCGGGCCCGCGACCTGCTTGCCGGTGACGCGGGACGGTTTGAGACCGGTCTCGTGGTCGTAGTGATGGAAGTCGCGGTAGTGGGCCTGGCCCGGATATCCGGATTTCGGCGACCACACGCGATAGCTGACCTGCAGATCCCGCCCGAACGCGACCACATCGCTGTCCCAGACGGGCCGACCGAGGGTGGTGTCGCCGCGCAGCGCCGGACCGTCGACCATGAAATGCGTCACACCCGCTGCGGCATAGCCGCTTTCCATCCCCGGTGTGAAGCCACATTCCGGCGCCCAGATCCCCGCCGGGGTGCGCCCCCAGCGATGCCGCGCGTCGGCCAGGCCTTCGCGCAACTGGAAGTCACGCAGGCGCGCGTCGAGCAGCGGCTGGAACGGATGCGCCAGCGGACCGCCCAGCAGTTCGATCGCCTCGGCGTCGATCAGCTCCCGCCACACCGGCGAACCGCCGTGCCGCCACCGCTGCTCGAAATCGGCGAGGGCCTCGGCGGCCAGTGCGTGTTCGTAGCCGCCGAGCTCGCGCTTGCCGGCCATCGATGCCTCGTCGGCGCGCATCTGCCAGTTCCCCAGCCAGTGGTGCATGGCCGCCAGCGCGTGCGGATCGTCGAGCTGGGCGGCCAGCACCGGCGTGATGCCGAAGCTGAGCAGATGCGAACGACCTTCCGCGGCAAGGGTTCTCAGCACCCGGGCGACCGGCAAATAGGACGCCGCCCACGATTGATACAGCCATTCCTCACCCACCGGCCAGCGGCCGTGATGGACCAGCCACGGCAGATGGGAATGCAGGACCAGGCTGAACCGGCCCGGCACCGACCGCGAATCGCTCACGGCTTCACCGCGATGGCGACCAGATCGAGGCTGGCATCGATCTCCGGATCCCACGCCGGGACGGCCGAATTCGAGGCCGGACGCAGTTCGAAATCGTCGGTGCGGACACCGGCCACCGCCGCGGTCAGTTCGGCGGGCCAGGGTTCACCGGCCAGCGCCCGCTCGATCTGCGCGTCGATGAACGAGCCGCCCCACCGCTCGTCCAGAGCGACCAGCGCCGGGCCGTGATGCACACCGGCCATCACGTCGACGCGGAATCCGGCCTGCTCCAGCAGTTCCGCGAGTTCGGCGGCGTTCAGCTCGCGAGTGTGGAAGGGGTTCAAGGGCGTATCGCGACCGGGCGAGAAGGTGATCCGGTTCGGCGTGCTGATCAGCAGCTGCCCGCCGGGGCGCAGCACCCGCAGGCATTCGCGCAGGAATTGGCCCTGGTCCCAGAGATGTTCGATGACCTGGAAGTTCACCACCACATCGACCGAGGCGTCGTCGAGCGGCAGGTCGGCGAGATTGCCCTGGATCATCTCGACCCGGGGGTAGGCCGCGCGCACATGCTCCACCGCGCTGGTGTCGTAGTCCAGGCCGATCACCCGGGTGGCGACGTCGGCGATCATGTTCGCGCCGTAGCCCTCGCCGGAGCCCGCCTCCAGAACCGTTGCCCCGGCGCATCGTTCGAGCAGGCGCGCGTAGACGATCTCGTGTCGGCGGAACCAGTAGTTCTCCTCCGCGATACCCGGCACGGTCCGTTCGCCGGTCAGTGGCAGCGACTCCACCCCGGCAGACTCCCCGCTCACCGGGGAGACGACAGCCTCACTCATTGGATCGACGTTAGCGGTTGCCTGTATCACACCGGCGCCCGGACCGGCCATGGAGAACATCACACCCTAAGTTACCCGTGAGTAACTTAATGTAGGGTAATCTCCCGGACGGAGCTTTAGATGTGACGGAGCTTTTCACGTGGACGTACGGCCACCCGATCGTGCGACCCCACCTCACGTGCCACCAGAACAGGAGGTCGACGAAGACCAATGCCGAACATCGTCGTACTGATCAAGCAGGTTCCCGACACCTGGTCCGAGCGCAAGCTCAGCGATGGTGACTACACCCTCGACCGGGAGGCCGCCGACGCGATCCTGGACGAGATCAACGAGCGTGCCGTCGAAGAGGCTCTGCTGATCAAGGAAGCCCAGGGCGGCGAGGTCACCGTTCTCGCCATGGGCCCCGAGCGCGCCACCGAGGCCATCCGCAAGGCGCTGTCCATGGGTGCCGACAAGGCCATCCACGTCAAGGACGACGCCATCCACGGTTCCGACGCCGTGCAGACCGCGTGGGTGCTCGCCGGTGCGCTGGGCCAGATCGAAGGCATCGAGCTCGTCATCGCCGGTAACGAGGCCACCGACGGCCGCGCCGGCGCCGTGCCGGCCATCATCGCCGAGTACCTGGGCATCCCGCAGCTCACCCACCTGCGCAAGCTGACCGTCGACGGCGACAAGATCTCCGGCGAGCGCGAGACCGACGAGGGCGTGTTCAAGCTCGAGGCGAACCTGCCCGCCATCGTCTCGGTCACCGAGAAGATCAACGAACCCCGCTTCCCCTCCTTCAAGGGCATCATGGCCGCGAAGAAGAAGGAAGTGCAGACGTTCACGCTGGCCGACCTGGGCATCGACCCGTCGACCGTCGGCGTGGGCAATGCCGGCACCGCAGTCTCCGGTGTCACCCCGAAGCCGCCGCGCACCGCGGGCGAGAAGGTCGTCGACGAGGGCGAGGGCGGCAACCAGGTCGCGCAGTACCTCATCGGCCAGAAGATCATCTGAGCCCACCGAGCGCAATCACCACAGACTTCAGGAGAAGCAACATGGCAGAAGTACTCGTGCTCGTCGAGCACGCCGAAGGTGCCCCCAAGAAGGTCACCACCGAACTCCTCACCGCCGCCCGCACGCTGGGCACCCCGGCCGCGGTCGTGCTGGGTGCGCCCGGCACCGCCGACAAGCTGGCCGACGCGCTGACCTCGGCCGGTGCCGAGAAGATCTACGTCGCCGAGTCCGACGACGTCGAGGGCTTCCTGGTCACCCCGAAGGTCGACGTGCTCGCCGGTCTGGTCGAGTCGGCGTCGCCGGCCGCCGTGCTGGTCGCCGCGTCCGCCGAGGGCAAGGAGGTGTCGGGTCGCCTGGCCGCCCGCATCGGCTCCGGCCTGCTGGTCGACGTCATCGACGTCAAGTCCGACGGCACCGCGGTCCACTCCATCTTCGGTGGCGCGTTCACCGTGGACGCCAAGGCCACCGGCGACGTGCCGGTGATCTCGGTGCGCCCGGGTGCGATCGAGGCGGCTCCGCAGGCCGGCGCCGGTGAGAAGGTGACCGTCGAGGTTCCGGCTCAGGAAGAGGGCGTCACCAAGGTGACCTCCCGCGAGCCCGTCGTCGGTGGCGACCGTCCGGAACTCACCGAGGCCACCATCGTGGTCTCCGGTGGTCGCGGCGTCGGCAGCGAGGACAACTTCCACAAGGTCGTCGAGCCGCTGGCCGACGCGCTGGGTGCCGCGGTCGGCGCCTCGCGTGCCGCCGTCGACTCGGGCTACTACCCGGGCCAGTTCCAGGTCGGCCAGACCGGTAAGACCGTGTCGCCGCAGCTGTATGTGGCCCTGGGCATTTCGGGCGCGATCCAGCACCGCGCCGGCATGCAGACCTCGAAGACCATCGTCGCCGTCAACAAGGACGAAGAGGCGCCGATCTTCGAGATCAGCGACTACGGCATCGTGGGCGACCTGTTCAACGTCGCGCCGCAGCTGACCGAGGCGGTCAAGACCCACAAGGGCTGATCGAGACCCCTGCAGGGAGTACGGCTCGCCGAATCGGTACCTCGCGGTATCGGTTCGGCGAGCCGTCTGCGTTCCGTCCGCGTGCTCGGTCCGCGCTGTTCAGTCCGGTGGCCGCTGCGCCTGGTTCCCGCCGACGGTGATGCCGATGACGGTCGGTATGCACAGCGCCAGCCCCCACGGCACCGCGACCCAGAACGGCCAGAAGTACCCGGCGCCGGTGGCCAGCCAGATCACGACGCACAGGATGTTGACGAAGATCCACGGCGTCCACATGATCAGCACCCACGGCGGCACCCGCCCGGGCCGCGCGGCGCCCGGCCGATCCCGCACCGCGGGCAGATCCGACAGGATCGGCGACAACTCCCCGTAGGTACGCGCGGCGTAGACCTGCTGGACCCGATCGTCGAATTCGGCGAGATTCAATCGCCCCTCGTTCATCGCCGTGCGCAACCGCTCGACGATCTTCTCCCGGTCCGCGTCCGAGGCCCGCACGTGCTCGTTTCCCACGGCCCAAGCCTAGAGGCGACCATCGCCACACGCGGGGGACATCACCCGGAACCACCTGGGGCAGGCGATAATCCGCTTGCGCTCCTCCGCTGCCCTCGGCCAGGCTGAGGCCGTGCCGACTCCGACCGGACCGCCGATCGCACTCCCACCCGAGGTCGTCGAGACCGTGAGCACGGTCTTCGGCGCGCGCGGCCGGACCTGGCTCACCGAACTTCCCGAGCGCGTCGAGGCGCTGTGCGCGCAGTGGCAGCTGACCTCGCTCGGCGCCGCCTTCGCCGGTGGCACCCACTCCTACGCCGCCCCCGTCCGCCGCGCCGACGGTTCGGTGGCGGTGCTGAAGATTCCGGTCGTCGACGAGGAGAACGTCGGCGAGGCGGTCGGCCTGTACTGCTACGACGGCGACGGAGCGGTCCGCCTCCACGACTACGACCCCGGTAGCGGCGCCCTGCTGCTCGAGTGTGCCCGGCCAGGCACGCCACTGCTGGCGCAGCCCGGGTTCCCGAGCCTGGAAGGCCTGCCCGAACATGCGGACAAGGTCGATGTGGCCTGCCGGTTGTACCGGCGTCTGCGCCGCCCGCCCGTCGCGCTGCCGGACGGATATCCGGACATTCCCACCGTTTCCGCTGTGCTCGCCGACTGGTCCGTCCGCTTCGGGCAACCGAAATCCGAACTGGTCCACGCCGTTCCGTCCACCCTACTGGACGCCGCGGTGGCTCGATGCGCCGAACTCGCCCGGCCGCAGGGACCGCCGGTCCTCGTCAATCGCGATACCCACCTGGGCAATATCGTTGCCGCCGAACGGGAGCCGTGGCTGCTGATCGACCCGAAGCCGTATCTCGGTGAGGCCGCATTCGATATCGGTTTCCTGATCATGATTCGGATTCAGCGCTTGCCGACCGCCGAGCACGCGAAACGAATGGTCACCGATACGGCCGCGGCCACCGGCGTCGACCCCGGCCGCGCGTGCCGGTGGGCGTTTCTGCGGGCGATGGAGGAAATATCCTGGGCCGTCGACGATCACACGCCCACTGACCTGCGGTTACACCTCGCCGTCGCCACCGCCCTGAGCGGAATTGCGCCATCTTTCGAGGTGGGTTGAGCCGCACCGAAACAGGACGATTGCGAAACACCGGCGATGAAGATATTCCTACCGAGCCGTAGATAACGAATCGGTCGCTGCCACACGGAATTGCTGCTATCTTTGCTGTCGTCGGGTGCTGGGGCCGATCGGGATCCTCCCGCCGGTGGGTCGATGCTGAATTCGCCTGTCCGGTAAGCGCTTCGAGGTCTCCTCCAGGTTAGGTGCAGTATCATCCTGCCTGCCGCGTTCCCGCCGTCCGACCTGAGTGTTATCCCGGCCGCGCCGATCGCGGTCGTCGAGTTGGAAAGGACGAAGCGGCCGGAAATCCGGCACCGAGGGAACTGATGAATCAAGCTACCGCCGTGACTCTTTCGTGGATCCTCGCCGCCATTCTGATACTGACGATCGCGGGAGCTCTGTACGCCGCGTATTACGCGTCGCAGCAGCGCGCCCGTGCCCGCAGTGCCGAGGCGGAATTGCGCGCCCACGAGGACGAGCTCGAACATTTCACGAGCACCACAATGGGTTTGGTGGCCGACTCGGTGCGCCGCGCCGAATCGACGGTCGAATTGCCCGCCATCGACCGCGGCGGTTCTCGCTTCGCCCAGCTGCTGCAGCGGCTGACCGAGCGTTACGCCGACGACCTGCACCGAGTGGCCGCCGAAACCCATGAGCGCACCAGCCACGAGCTGGAATACGAGAAGCAGCAGGCGATCTCCGCCACCGAGGCCAGCATCCGCGAGCAGGTCGAGAACGCCTCCCGCGAGGCGACCAGCGCCGCGGTCCGCGCGTTCGGCACCTCCGTGGTCAGCCTGGGCGCCGACGTCGGCCAGGTGGTCAGCGCCGCGCTGCGCCAGCACCGTGGGGACGACGTCTACGAGACGCTGATCCGCATCGACCACAGCGTCCAGCAGATGATCCGCCAGGCGCAGTCGTACGTGATCGTCTGTGGCGGTCTGCCCGGTCGCCGCTGGCCGCAGCAGTCGCTGACCGACATCGTCGGCGGCGCCATCGGCCGCGTCCGCGACTTCACCCGGATCCGGCCGCAGCAGCTCGACCGGGTGATCATCAGCCGTGCGGTCGAACCGCTCGTGCACACGATGGCCACCCTGCTGGACAACGCGCTGCGTTACTCGCCGCCCACCTCCTTCGTGGACGTCACCTTCCAGGAAGGCCACCACGGCCTGACGGTGATCATCGACGACGCTGGCGTGCGGATGAACCCCGAACAGATGGAAGAGGCCCGCCAGGTCCTCGCCGGCGAGCGCACCGTCGACATCCACCAACTGGGCCCGACCCCGCGGGTGGGTTTCCCGGGCATCGCCGCACTGGCCCGCCGCTACGGCTTCACCGTGTACATCGACGGACCCAATATCTACGGTGGTATGCGCGCGATGGTCTACGTACCCGAGGGACTGCTGGCCGCGCGGCCCGACAACCTCGAAAGCGTTACGGCGCCACCGATTTCCACGCCGATCGAGGTCGCCGCGGCACCCGCCGCGGTCGGGAGCGCGCATGCCGCCCCGGCCCCGGTGACCCTCTCCGCGGCACCGGCCGCGCCGGTCGCCGAGGCGGAACCGCTGCCGGCCGCGGATCCGACACCGACCGGCCAGTCGTCCACGGTGCACGAGATCACGCCGGGCGGGCTGCCGCGCCGGCGGCGGCGCAGCGTGGCGTTGCCCGCCTCCGCCCGCGGGCCCCGCACCGATACCGGACAGCCGCATACCGATACGGGCCTGCCCCGGGTCGACATCGCCGAAGCCTGGCAGACCGGTTCCACCAGCGGACGTGCAGCCGCACATGACAACTCCGAAGGGATGACATCCTGATGGCCACACCCGGCACCACTGTGACCGACGGCGATAACAAGCTGTCGTGGATGCTCGAGGATCTGACCGTTCCCGGCGTCCGATTCGCCGTACTACTGTCCGAAGACGGCCTGCGCATCGCCCACGTCGGCGCCATCTCCCTCGACGACGCCGAGCGCTTCGCCGCCGCGGCCTCCGGCCTCAGATCCCTGGGTAAGGCCCTCAGCGAATTCTGCGGCGGAGCGAACACGGTGCGGCAGAACATGACCGAGTACGACGAGGGCATGATCTTCATCACCGCGGCCGGTGAGGGCGCCCTGATCGGCGTCTCGACCATGTCCGATGTGGACGTCAGCATGGTCGCTCACCGGATGAACGAACTCGCCGTGAGAGTCGGCCGCGAACTCGGCAGCCTGCCCCGCCACAGGCCCGGTAGCGATCGGGCATGAGCAAGCACCGGCGCGATCCCGACCTGGTCCGTGCCTACGTACGCACGGGCGGACGTACCCGTGCGACTCGCTCGGTCGACCTGGTGACACTGGTTGTGGCAGCACAGGATCCGACGCCCGGTGCCAGTCCGGACGCGCGCCGGGTTTTGAACGTCTGCAGTCGGCACGCTGCACTGTCGCTCGCCGAGGTGGCCGCATATCTCGACCTGCCGCCCTCGGTAGTGAAGATCGTGGTATCGGACCTGCTCGACAGCGGCCATCTGGTCAACCCGACCCCGGCGGATCATGTGCCGGAGGTCGCCCTGCTCGAGGAGGTACTGAATGGGCTCCGCGCTCTCGCCGTCTGAGCGCCCGACCGCCCTGTCCGAACGACCCGCCGCTGTGACCGACCGTACGGTCGACTATGTACCGGAAACGGTCACGCGGTCGGTGAAGCTGTTGGTAGCAGGTAATTTCGGCGTCGGTAAGACCACGTTCGTCAGCAGCGTGTCGGAGATCCGTCCGCTACGCACCGAGGAGACCATCACCGAGGCCAGCGTCGGGATCGACGACATGGCCGGTCTCCCGGGCAAGCAGACCACCACGGTGGCCATGGATTTCGGGCGCATCACGCTCAATCCGCAACTGGCGCTGTATCTGTTCGGTACGCCGGGGCAGCGCCGGTTCCTGCCGTTGTGGGAGGAGCTGGCCAACGGCGCACTCGGTGCGCTGGTGCTGGTCGACACCCGGCGCATCGACAAGGCCGACGAGGTGCTCTCCATCCTCGAGGAACGCGGCGTGCCGTATTCCGTGGCGATCAACGAATTCGACGGTGCGCATCGCTTCCCGCTCAGCGAGATTCGCGATGCGCTGGACCTGGAACCGGGCACCCCGCTGACCGCGTTGGACGCCCGCGACCGCGGCACCTGCCTGCGATCGCTGATCACGCTGGTGGAATTCCTGTTCCACCGGCTCGAACCGCGTCCCTGACCGTTTCACCCCGAGCAACGCCGTACCGGCTTCCGGTGCGGCGTTGCTCCGTTTTCAGGAGCTGCGCTTTCAGGAACTGTGCAGGGCGGCCAGCAGGGTGACCAGGATGGGTGAGCGCCGGATATCGCCGCGAAGTACGGCCGACACCGGAATGCGCAGCGGCCGGCCGGCGAGTTTCAGCGTGGCGATCCCTTCGGTGGCACTGTCGGCGTAGAGGATCGTCCAGGCGTCCGGCCGATTGATCAACTCCATCGTCGCGGTGTGGTCCGGCGGGATCGGCGGGCCGTAACTCGGGCGGGTCGGTATTTCGGCGAACGCGTGCCGGACGACGTTGTGCAGAAGCACCTGTTCCGTCTCCGGGGGCAGCAGCAGCGGATATTTCCCCAATTCGGCCAATGTCACATCACCGCGGCCGGCCAGCGGGTGGGCGGTCGAGGCGGCGATGACGAGGTCCTCCACCCACAGTTGTTCGACCGTCAGACCGGGCTGTTCGACACTGCCGCGGATGAGAGCAAGATCACAATCGCCGTCGGCGACCGCAGCGATGCGCTGTCGGAACGGCTTGATGACGAACTCGATTTCGGCACCCGGATGCGCTTCGCGTGCTCCGGCTATCGCGGATAGCGATCTTGTTGCGAAAGACATATTCGCTGCCAGGCGAATTCGTGGCCCGGAGTCGCGAACAGCTGCGCGAATAGCGGATTCGAGGCTCAGCATTTGTTTCGCAAGGGGAAGTAGCCGAACGGTTGCCTCAGTCGGGACAACGGAGCGCGTGGAGCGTTCGAAGAGCTGCACACCAAGATCATGTTCGAGTCGCGCGATTTGATGACTGATAGCCGATTGCGATATGAAGCAGCGCACAGCGGCGCGACTGAAGCTCAACTCCTCGCACACCGCGACGAAGTAGGTGAGCTGACGAAGTTCCATCAAGATCTCCATTCATGAATGATCTAGATAAGAGTCATCAATATTATGCGCCCTGACCCCCGAAACATCCAGGGCATGAATCGCGTTTACTCATGACAGAAGGAGGCTGTCATGCAAGACGTGGATGCGGGAATCGAAACCACCGATGTGGTCATCGTGGGTTCGGGGTTCGGCGGGCTCGCCGCCGCGAAGCAGCTCAGCAAATCGGGGATCGACTACGTTCTCATCTCGGCGACGCCGGAACATCTGTTCCAGCCGCTGCTCTATCAGGTAGCGACGGGTGTGCTCCCGTCCACCGACATCGCTCCGCCGATCGCGCAGATCCTGCGCCGGCACAAGGGCGCGGATGTGCGGCTGGGCAAGGTCGTCGATATCGACGCCGGTGCCGCCGTCCTCACCTACGAGACCGAGCAGGGGCCACGCAAGATTCGCTACGGCTCGCTGATCGCGGCCACCGGCGCCACCCAATCGTATTTCGGCCGCGACGATTTCGCGGAGAAGACGTTCTCACTCAAGACCATCGACGATGCCAAACTGCTGCGAGCGCAGATCGAGCGCGTCTTCGCCGAGGCGGCGAAGGCCGATCCGGAAACCCGGGAACGGCTGCTGAGCTTCGTGGTCGTCGGCGCGGGCCCGACCGGCGTCGAGGTCGCCGGTCAGCTCAAGGAGCTCGCGAAACGCCACTATCACCAGGAGATTTCGGTGACCCTGGTGGAAGGCGCGGGCGCGGTGCTGCCGCCGTTCGGTGGCAGCCTGTCGGAGTATGCGCGCAAGTCGTTGAGCCGCAACGGCGTCGAGGTGCTGCTCGACACCTTCGTCACCGACATCGAAGCCGGCAAGGTGACCGTCAAGACCAAGGACGGTGTCGAGCGCGGTATCGGCGCCGAGACCGTGGTGTGGTCGGCGGGTGTCGCGGCCGGCGGATTCGCCACGCTGCTGGCCGAGGCCACCGGCTGCGAAACCGACCGTGCCGGACGGCTTCTCATCAACCCCGACTGCACGGTGGGCGGACACGCCGATATCTACGCCATCGGCGATATGACCTCGCTGAACGGCTATCCCGGCCAGTCGCCGACGGCCATGCAGGAGGGCCGCCACGTCGCCGACATCATCCGCCGCAAGAAGCAGCCCGGCACCCCGTTCGTGTACTGGGACAAGGGTTCGATGGCGGTGATCAGCCGGTTCAGCGCGGTCACCAAACTCAACGACCGCGTGAAGTTCACCGGCACCATCGCCTGGGCCACCTGGCTCGCCGTCCACCTGTTCTATCTGGTCGGCTTCCGTAACCGCTTCGTCGCGGTCCTCTCCTGGCTGGTGGCGTTCATCGGTACCGGCCGCCCGGGCTTCGACGAGAGCGACAAGCCGCAGCAGGCGGCGCCGGTTCCCGAGAATCGACGAGCGGCGTAGCGTCACCCGACCGAATCCCCCTTCCGGCCCGCGACAACGATGCGGGCCGGAACGCGTGGCTCCCGGGTCCCGGGTTCAGGCCGCTCGCTCGACGGCGGCCTCGGTGGTGGCCATGGCGAACAAATCCTCGGCAAGAGCATCGGGATGGACTCGCCGCACGTCGTTCGGTTCCACCGAGGCGAAATGGCCGGAATCGAACAACTGTTGCGCCGCACTGTTTTCGATGAGGCGGGTGATGAGCAGAGCGCCCACCCGCACACCGCTCGGTCGGACCTGCTGGTCGATCGCGTACAGGTAATTGAGCAAGGCCGACTGCGGCACGCTCGAACTGGCCAGCGCCGCTTGCGGTTCGCGCACCGCTCCGCCCTGGGCGATGAGGACGGCGCCCGACCCGCGGGCCGTCATCGCCGGCAGTAGCGCGTGCATGATGCGCACCGGCGTGGTCAAGTTGATCGGCAACCACCTGCGCAGGGTGTCCGCGTCCAGCGACAAGGCATCGACGGGTAGCCGGCTCACATCACCCGGGCTGTAGACCACCACGTCCGGAAGTCCGTGCGCACTCCGCAATTCGGCGAGTGCGTAGTCGATCCGGGCGTCGTCGGTGAGGTCGGCGAGCAGGACGTCCACCTCGATCCCCTCGGCCGCCAGCCGCGCCCGCAACCGTTCGAGTGTGTCCGGGTTGCGCGCGATCAGCGTCACCGAATAGCCCGCACGGCCGAATCGCAGCGCTGCCGACAATCCGAGCGCGGGACCCGCGCCGAACACTGCCAGATGTGGCATGACCGAACCTCCATAACTCGAGAAGGCACTCAAGTTGAGCACATTCTCAAGTTAAGGCTAAGTCGAGTGGGTTTTCAAGTTGTTAGTGTGAGGTCATGGTCGAGAAGGTGGCGAGTACCGGGGAAACGGCGGCCGGCGCGCGCCCGCGGCGTCGGGACGCCCGGGACAATCGGGACAAGATCGCCGCGGCGGCCCGGCGGCGGTTCACGGCCGAGGGCCTCGACGCTTCGCTGAATCAGATCGCACGCGACGCGGGGGTCAGCATCGGCACGCTCTACAACCACTTCCCCACCCGCGAGGCGCTGATCGGCGACGCGTTACTGGACCTGGTCGTCGAGTCGGGCCGCAGCGCGGAGGAGGCCTTGCGGGCGGCCGACCCGTGGACGGGGCTGGTCGACCACTTGACGAAGCTGGCGCAGTGGCAGGCGAGCGATCGCGGCTTCACCGATATCTGCGTGTATTCGCTGCCCGCCGACAGTCCGATCGAGGTGGCGAAACAGCAGGGGCACACCCTGTTCCAGCGGTTGGTGACGCGAGCGCAGGAGGCCGGGCAGCTGCGCAGCGACATCACCGAAGCCGATCTCGGCCTCCTGCTGTGGTCGGTGGTGCGCGCGACCGACGGCGTGCGCGAGGTCGCCCCCGAGGCGTGGCGCCGGCATCTGACGGTCCTGCTCGACGGCTTACGCGCCGAGGCCGCCCATCCTCTGCCGGGACGCGCGCTCGACCCCGAACAGGTCCGCGCGGCAATGACTCTCGGTTGAGACCCCCGAACACAGCAGTCCCCGGTAGTCTCCATCGATACCTGAACCTCAGTCGTCGCTGTCGGTTCCGGATATTCGACTGGCTTGCCGGGGGCCTGGCCAGATCCTGGAAACCATCTCCGTGAGTCGTTCGACGTCTCGTTCGACTCCGTGATGATTTCCGGTGTTCCGGTGTATCACCTAGTTTCCTCCTGATTTTCCTCCAGTCAAGACCTCAGGAAGGAAAAACTACAGCTTGGCCAGCACTTTTTGCACCGTGAGCCAGGTGCGGGTGGTGATGTCCTTGCCGTAGACGGTCTCGAGCCACGACATGTGGTTCGGCGTGCCCGCGACCGAGTTGTCGATGACCGCCAGCAGCGCCCGCGCCGGTTCGTCGAAGCGCACGATGCGCACGGCCGACTCCAGGTTGCCGGGCAGCTCCGGCGGAGCGGACCCGGCTCGATCCTTCACGAAGGTCGCGGTGAGATAGGTGCCGCGCGCATGTGTGAGGCCGGGAAAAGGATCGGAGTCGACCAGCTTCTGCAGCTCCTCCCGGCTGCGGATGATGGTGCCGCCGCCGATGCCGAGCTCCGCCTGCAACGCCGCCTGGATCTGCGATTCCATTGCGGCGATATCGGTTTCAATGCTGCCGAAGACGATGTTCCCACTCGCCAGCACCGATCCCACCCCCTCGTAGCCGAGGCCCTCGAAGACCTCCCGCAACTTCTCGTTGCGCATGTTGGGGTTGCTGGGCATGATCCCCCGCAACCAGGCCGCATACCGGTTCATGAGCCGAAGGCTACCCGGCGTCACCGACAGGAATGCCGGTTCGGCCGTCCCGGCGATCGGGCTGTCCGGCGGACGCGTCCGGCAGGCGTGCGTAGGTCAGGTGCACGAGACCCGTGCCGACCGCGCGAACCCCGGTGAGCCGCAAGGGGCGCGGCGAGACCGGTGCCGAGCCGTCGGCGCAGGCGAAGAGCCGGCTCCCCGCGCCCATCACCACCGGGAATACCGCCAGTCGTACCTCGTCGACCAGGCTGTGGCCGGTCAGCGCGTGCACCAGTTCGGTACTCGCGTAGACCCGGATCTCGCCGTCGACGAGGTGTCGCAACCTCGCCACCTGCTCGGCGAGATCGCCCCGTAGCACGGTCGTGTTGTTCCACTGGGGATCCGACAGGGTCGCGGACACAACGTATTTCGGCAGACCGTTCATGCGGTCCGCGGTCGCGCCGGTGCGCAGCGGATACCGGGCAGCGAAGTATTCGTAACTGCGCCTGCCCAGCAGCAGTGCCTGTGCGTCCAGCACATCGTCGTGAATCAGCCGGGCCCATTCCGCGCGGTCGTCCGGTGACAGCGCCGCACGCCAATCCGCGTCGCTGAAACCCTCCGCACCGGTCGGATCCTGGGTCACTCCGTCGAGCGACACGTTCTCGAAGACGACGATCTTTCCCATGGCGGTACTCCTCTTGCGGGTGGCGGGACTGCTACAGAGATAGACACCGCCGCATCGGCCGAAATGGTCGCGTTCGGACCGACACATTCACCGTCGCCGCGGTGTCGATATTCGGTGGAGGTGTGTCATGACAGACGGAGATGACGACATGGTGGCGATCGGCGATCTGATGGCCGGGGCGCGGGCGGGCGACGGTGCGGCGTTCCGGGCGTTGACCGCGCCGTACCGCACGGAGCTACAGCTGCACTGCTATCGGATGCTCGGCTCGCTCCAGGATGCCGAGGATGCCTTGCAGGACACGATGCTGGCCGCGTGGCGGGGCATCGGCGCATTCCAGGAGCGCTCCTCGCTGCGCACCTGGCTGTACCGGATCGCCACCAACCGGTGCCTGAACGCGCGCCGGGCCGCGGGCCGGCGCCGGGCGAAGGAGTGGGACGTGCCGAACGTCGAACCGCCCGAGCCGTCACGGCTCGGCGAAGTCGTGTGGTTGCAGCCCTGTCCCGACGCACTGCTCGAGCAGGCGCCGCCCGGCCCGGAGGCACGCTACGAGCTGAGCGAGTCCGTCTCGCTGGCCTTCGTGACCGCGCTGCAACTGCTGCCGCCGCGCCAGGTCGCCGTCCTCGTCCTGCGCGATGTCCTCGGATTCCGTGCGGCCGAGACCGCCCGGATGCTCGACACCACCGTCGACTCGGTCAACAGTGCCCTCACCCGGGCCCGGGCGGCACTCGAGCGGCGCCGGCCGATCGGCCGGTCACCGGCACCGGGATCGGCCGACGAGGAGGCGATCGTGGCGAGATTCGCGCGCGCGTGGGAATCGGCCGATGTGGACGCCCTCGTGCGACTGCTGACCGACGACGTCTTCATGTCGATGCCGCCGATCCCGTTCGAATACGTGGGCCGCGAGGTCGCCACCCGCTTCTGCGCCGGCATCTTCGCCGCCGGGCGGCGATTCGACCTGGTACCGACGCGGGCCAACGGCCAACCGGCGTTCGGCGCCTACCTGCGCGGCCCGGACGGCAGCAGTCACGGCACCGGCCTGTACGTCCTGTCGCTCGCCGGCGAGCGCATCAGCGCCCTGACCCGATTCGAGAGCACGGTGCTGCCGTGGTTCGGACTGGGGCGCACGCTACCGAGCCGATAGCGGTACGGGAGGAATACGGGTCCGGCGGATCATTCCGATCCGGCCCCGACTCCCGCCTTCTTGCGTTCGATATCGGCCAGCGCGGCGGCATGCCGGGCGCGCTCCTCGGCGGCGTCGTCCCAGGCCTTCTTGCGGTTCTTGACCACCCGGGCGGGGGCGCCGACGGCGATGCTGAAGTCGGGGATCTCCCCCTTCACGACGGCATGGGCGCCGAGCACGCAGCCGCGGCCCACCCGGGTCTCGCGCAGCACGGTCACCTTGGCCGCGATCCAGGTGTCGGGGCCGATGCGGACCGGGCTCTTCACGATGCCCTGATCCTTGATCGGCATCGTCACATCGTCCATCCGGTGGTCGAAGTCGCAGATGTAGCACCAGTCGGCGACCAGGGTCGACTCGCCGATCTCGATGTCGAGATAGGTGTTGACGACGTTGTCCTTACCGAAGACGACCTTGTCGCCGATGCGCAGCGAGCCCTCGTGGCAGCGCAACGCGTTGCCGTCGCCGATATGCACCCATTTGCCGATCTCCATGCGGCCGAGCTCGGGGGTGGCGTGGATCTCGACATTGCGGCCCAGGAAGACCATGCCGCGCAGCACGATATGCGGGTTCGCCAGCCGGAATTTGAACAGCCGGTAGTACCGCACCAGATACCACGGCGTGTACGCCCGATTGGCGAGCACCCAGCGCAGCGACGCCATCGTCAGAAAGCGCGCCTGCTCCGGATCCCGGCGGCGCGAACCCCGCCAACGCGAACGCAACGGTGCGCCCCACATGCTCGTCACGGGCCAGCTCCCTTTCCTCGGGCGACGGTTACCTCGGTGGTCACCTGATCGAGGTACCAGCGTAGTCTCGTGCAGGCCCGTTACGAACAGATGGGAGTGCAGCAGGTGCGAAGCGGCAGTCGGCGACCCGAGCGCAGCGAGCACGACCGCGGCGGACACCACCCGACGACGTTGCGCCACTCGGTAATTCGGGGAGGCGTCCCGTGGCGCGCGATCGCGGCGGTGGGCGCCCTGGGCCTCCTGACGCTGACCGGATGCGGCAGCAGCACCGTCGACGACATCAAGGTCGGTTCCGGCAAGGGCTGGCAGTCGGCCTTCCACGATGCCCGCAACAGCGGCGCGAGTCCCGTGACCGGCGCCCGGCATCTGAGTCTGAGCTGGTCGCGCCCGATCGGCGGCCCGCTGGCGAATGCGACCACGATCGGCCCGGACGGCCAGTTGTTCGTCACCTCCCGCACCACCACCGACTGTGTCGGCAAGCCGGGTACCACCGGCATGATCTTCTCGTTCCAGATGCCCACCGGGCGCAAGCGGTTCTGCAATGCGCTGGGACCGGATGCCGTCGCCGCGGCCTCGGCGGTCGACGGGGCGAGCAATGTGTACGTCGGTGACGACGGCGCGGTGTTTTCGTTCAACGCGCTGGGGCAGCCGCGCTGGCGCACTCCCGTTGCCGGCGTTCCGGTCTCGGTGCAGTTCACCCACGACGGGACCGTGCTGTCGGTCTCGCAGTCCGGTCAGGTCGACGTCCTGGACCGGCAGACCGGCGACCGCGAGGTGTCGACCTATCAGGTGCTGGGCGACCCCGACTTCCTCGCGCACCCGAATGTCACGCGCCCGGCGGACGGGCAGGGTATCGACGACTGCGCCGTCGGCGGTCCGCAGTGCGCGGTGGCGAATGTGTCGGCGCTCGATCCGAATTCGGGCCGCTTCTATCTGACCGCCTGGCGGACCGGCGCGCCCGCGGCGTCCGTGGTGGCGCTGCACTACGCCGACAAGAAGGTCACCCAGGACTGGAGCGTCGACATCCTCACCGACGGCAGCGCGACCAGCCCGACGCTGTCGTCGGACGGGAAGACGCTGTACGTGGGCGACAACAGCGGTCGCCTGCTCGCCGTCGACACCGCCGACGGTCGTACGAAATGGACGCAGCCGCTGGGCTTCGCCCCGCGCGGCGGCATCTCCGAACTCGACGGGCTGCTGATTCCGGGCGGCGACGACGGCCATCTGCTGGCGTTGCACGACAACGGCGACCGCGCCGAGATCGCCTGGGAACGTAAGGATCTCACCCTGCGCGGCCGTCCGGTGCAGACGGCCGGCGATACCGGCTACGTGGTGGTGCCGATGGGCGATGCGCTGCATCTGCTGACCTTCGAGACGAAGTCGGGTAAGACGATCGCCTCCGCCGCACTGCCGGGTGCGCAGGGCACGACGGTGTCCACCGCGATCGGACCCGACGGCCAGGTCGTGGTCGGCACCCGGATCGGCGAGCTGTTCGCCTTCACACCGGATCGGTAGAGTTCGCCGCCGGCCCCACGCGCGGCGTTTCGCAGACGAATGCCGTTGCGGTACGGCCGATCCGGGTGATCACCACGGTGTGCGGGGCGCTGCCCCGCGGTTTGATCCGGCGCCGCAGGGCATCGGGATCGACGTCGACGCCGCGGATCAGTATTTCCAGCGGACCGCAGTCGCGGCGGTGCAGTTCGGCGCGCAGCGGCTTCTCCCGGAATTCCAGCCGGTCCAGGATGCGGAAACCGCGCACACCCGGCGGCACCGTCTCGCCGGTGAGATAGGCGATGCGCGGATCCAATTGCCACAGGCCGTATCTCGCGGCGTAGTGGCGGACCAGGCCGGCCCGGACCACCGCGCCGTCCGGGTCGACGAGCCAGGTGCCGGGCTCGCGGTCGGGAAGGTCGTCGGGCTCGGCATCGGTCAGCGACCACGAGGAACCGTCGCTGTGCAGCACCGTCGCCCGCCTGGTCACCCCGGATTCGGTGAGCCCGCGCGACCACAGGCAGGCTTCGCGCACGGCGCCGTCGAGGGAGACCACCTCGACCTCACCGTCCCACGAAAGGCCCGCGTACCCGTCCGCGGCCGTCCGGTCGGCTCGCGCCGGCAAGGGTTGGGCGCCCGGGCGCCGCAGCGCGAAACGGTCGAAATCCAGTCCGGGAGCGCATTTCACGACCAGATCGCGGTCGCGGTAGACGGCCAGCAGCTGCGGTAGCGGCGGTTGCAGCTGAGCCGGATCGTGGGTGCGCCGGCCTCCCGCGCGCCGCGCCGGATCGGCGATCACCACGGCGCCGGCACTGCACGGCCGCAGCGCATCGGCCTGTGCCAGTGCGACATTCGGCGCATCCGCCAGATTGTGCGCGGCCATCGCCAGCCGCACCCGGTCCAGATCACTGCCGAGCACCGCCGGGCATTCCCGCCGCAGCGCGGCGAGTTCCGCGCCGATCGAGCAGGTGATGTCGTGGACGGGACGCCCCGCCAGCCGCCGGGCCCGGTGGCGGGCCACGAGACTCGGCGTCGCCTGCTGCAGAGCGTCGTCGGTGAACAGCCATTCGGCCGCGTCGTCGAGTTTGGCGGCCGCCCGCCGGCGCAGCTGCACGGTCTCCACCAGCGCGGCCGTACGCTCGCCGTAGTCGCGGCGCAGGACCTCGAGGTCGCGCAGCATCGTCGCGGGCGTCAGCGCGTGTTCCCCGACCACGGACAGTGCGTCCCGGCCCGCCGCACTGTCCAGAAAGCCGACGTCTTCCGCTGTGAACGAATACCCCATCAGCGCGGCTCCGGCCGCCGCACGGGCGAGACCGACTGAGCCGCAACGGGTATCGAGCGAGCAGAGACCGCACGCCGGTAGGACACCGGCACCGCCGAGGGCCGGAGCATGCACCCCACGCCCGTCGAGACGGTCCGCGCCGGACCGGCAGCGTAGCCGGTCCGCACGCGAGACAGCCTGCCGCCCACTACTTTCCGGCGGCGCCCGGCTTCACGCCGGTGATCATGGCGTTGTAGAAGAACTGGCGCGGCACCACGTGGCGCAGCACCTTCTCGTCGAGCTTGCTCAGGCCCAGCCACGCCTTGTACTGAGCCATCCGGTAGCGCCAGGTGAGCTTCTCCTCCGGCACCGCCGCCTCGAAGGTACGCACCGGCCAGCCCCACAGCGCGGCCGCGAATTCCTCGGTCTCGGCGTGCACCTGCACCGCACCGGCGCTGCGGGCGATCTGCTCGAGCTCGGAGGGATCGAAGGTGTGCAGGTCGACCACGGCCTCCAGGGCCGCGGCCCGCGACGACTCGTCCAGTTCGGCCTGCGGTCGCCGCCAGTCGGACAGGAACGGCAGCTTGGTCACCTCGGTGGTGACCTTCCAGGTGATCTGGCCGAGTTTGCGGGCGTAGAAGTTGCCGATGGTGGTCGGCTCACCGGCGAACACGAAACGGCCGCCCGGCTTCAGTACCCGCAGACATTCTCGCAGCGCCTGCTCGACATCCGGAATGTGGTGCAGCACAGCATGTCCCACGACCAGGTCGAAAGTGTTGTCCTCGTAGGGGATGGTCTCGGCGTCGGCGACGCGGCCGTCGACATCCAGCCCCAGGTTCTGCGCGTTGCGGGTGGCGACCTTGACCATGCCCGGCGAAAGGTCGGTCACCGAACCGGTTTTCGCCACTCCGGCCTGCATCAGATTCAACAGGAAGAAGCCGGTGCCGCAACCGAGTTCGAGGGCCCGCTCGTACGGCAGCGGCGCATTCGGCGCGACGGCGTCGAAGCGGCCGCGCGCGTACTCGATGCAGCGCTCGTCGTAGGAGATGGACCATTTGTCGTCGTAGGTCTCGGCCTCCCAGTCGTGGTAGAGGACCTGCGCGAGCTTGTTGTCGGTGAGCGCGGCCTGGACCTCGGCCTCGGTGGCGTGCGGGTTCGGCGCGGGGTCGTCAAGACGTGCGGTCATGGTGGCACAGCGTATCGAGTGATCACGCGGAGTGGGTCAGCGGCCCAGGAATTCCGCGACGCCCGGACCGGACGCCGAATAAGAACGTGTTCCTACGCTGCGATCTTCGGTTTCGAACAGCTCCGCCCACTCGCCGCGGGCGCGGTCGAGGCCGTGCGGACCGGCCTCGAAGACCCGTTTCGCCGCGGCCAGCGCGCGCGCCGGGCCGGTGGTGAACTGCCGCGCCCACCGCAGCGCCGCGGCGAAGACGTCGTCGGGCGCGACCACCTCGTCGACCAGCCCGATCGCCGCCGCCTCCTCGGCATCGACGTAGCGGCCGGTGTACACCAGATCCTTGGCCGGGCCGGGGCCCACGAGCAGTCCCAGCCGGCGGATGCCCGCCACCGGGATCAGGCCCGCCCGAATCTGCGGCAGGCCGAGTTTGACGTTGTCACCGATGAGCCGGCGGTCGGCACCCAGAGCGAGCTCGAGGCCCGCGCCGACCGCGTACCCGGTGATCGCGGCGATCGTCGGCTGCGGAATCCGGGCCAGGCAGCCCAGTGCCTGCTGCAGATCCGTGGCGACGGCGCCGGCCTGCGCGGGCGTCCAGCGCGCGAGTTCGGCCATGTCGTCACCCGCGCTGAAGATTCGCTCGTCGCCGTAGACGACCACGGCCCGCACCTCGTCGTCCGCCGCGAGGTCCGCGGCGGCCGCGGCCAGCTCGAGCGCCAGCTGCAGATCGATGAGATTCAGCGGCGGCCGGGCGAAACGCAGTACGGCGATTCCCGCCTCGACACGGTCCACGGTCACGAATTCGGCCACGGCGGCGAGCCTACTGTGCGTGCCGGGACACCTCCGACGTCGGGATGTTCGCGCCGGTGTCGGACCGCCGGCGCGTCGCCGTCCGGGCCGCCGGTAGTGCGACGAGACGCTGCCGACCCGACCCGCGAGGCGAAACGGGTCCCCGAGACGAGCCCGCCGCACCGCGACCGGCGCCGGGTAGCAGCTCGCGACTCGGCCCACGCCCCGTGGCCGGGTGTCCGGTCGTACCGCCGGCTCAGTCTCGCTTCGAACCCTGCAACCGGGACGCGTCCGGCATGTCGGCGAAATACCGGTGGTTGTTCGGGAACTGCAGCATCGGCTGACCGTCGACCGGCTCGAAGACCGGCATGATCGGGCTGATCGCGCGCTCGGCCGCGAGAATCTCTGTGGTGGAGGCGAATTCGGCGATCGAACTCAGCTGCGTCCAGGTCGGCGGCAGCAGCACGTCCTCGCCGGCCCGCCAGCGGTCCAGCGCCTGCGCCGGAGTCCGCCACGCCACCTCGTGCGCCTCGGTGGTCGCGCCGTCGGCGCGCTGGCCTTCCGGCAGGACGGCGACGAAGAAGTAGGTGTCGTAGCGCCGCGGTTCCACCACCGGCGTGATCCAGTTGTCCCACGGGCGCAGCAGATCCGCGCGCAGCACCAGATTCTCGTTCGCCAGGAAATCGCCGAACGACAGTTCGCGGCGCTCGAGCTTCTCCCGGGCACTGCGGTAGGCGACAGTATCGGAGACGACGGTGTCGGCGGTCGGGCCCGCCAGCAGCACACCGCATTCCTCGAAGGTCTCCCGTACCGCGGCGCACACCAGCGCCTGCGCGCGAGCGCGGTCGACTCCGAAACGACGACCCCACCACGTCGGGTCCGGCCCGGCCCAGCCGATTTCCGCGTCGGCGTCGGAGCGGTCGACACCGCCACCGGGAAAGACAGTCATGCCGGCCGCGAAGGCCATCGCCTTGACCCGTCGTTGCAGGAATACCTCCGGTCCGGATGCGCCGTCACGCACGAGCACTACGGTCGAAGCGTCCTTCGGCGCCGGTGGCTCGGCCGGGGTTTCCGCAACAGATTCACTCACAATCGCACCATAACGCGCGCTTGGTTCCGATCGGCAGCAGGTGCCCGAATGCGGCACCGGTGCGCACTGCGGGAACAGGCGCCGGGAACCGGCTCAGGCGCGGTGGCGGCCGAAACGCTGCGAGCGCCGCGCGAAATACCGTCCGTCGATGCGATCGAGGGCGATGGACTGGCGGAAGGCCTCGCTGAGGTTCTCGGCGGTCAGCACGTCCGAGAGCAGGCCCTGTGCGATCACATCGCCCTCGTTGAGCAGCAGCGCGTGGGTGAAGCCGGGCGGAATCTCCTCGACGTGATGGGTGACCAGCACGGTCGCCGGAGCATCCGGGTCGGCGGCCAGATCGCCCAGTTGCTCGACCAGTTCCTCGCGGCCACCCAGATCGAGCCCGGCGGCCGGCTCGTCGAGCAGCAGCAGTTCGGGATCGGTCATCAGAGCGCGGGCGATGAGAACGCGTTTGCGTTCGCCCTCGGACAGGGTTCCGTAGGCGCGGTCCGAAAGGTGTTCGGCGCCCAGGCTTTCCAGGATGTCGACGGCGCGGTCGGTATCGACATCGTCGTAGCGTTCGCGCCAGCGGCCCATCACGGCGTACCCCGCCGACACCACCAGATCCGACACCTTCTCGTCCACCGGGATCCGGCTGGCCACCGCCGCCGACGACAGGCCGATGCGCGGCCGCAGTTCGCTGATGTCGGTCTTGCCGAGCACTTCGCCCAGCAGTGTGGCCGACCCCGAGGTCGGATACAGCTCGGCGGCGGCCATCCGCAGCAGCGACGTCTTACCGGCGCCGTTGGGGCCGAGCACGACCCAGCGTTCGTCGAGCTCCACCTGCCAGGTGACGGGACCCACCAGGGTATGGCCCGAACGCCGGACGGTCACCTCGTTGAAATCGATGAGCAGATCGGGATCCGGTTGCGGCACGAGCTCCATCTTTGCCGACGCGCTCGATCCGTTGCCAACGTGGTCGGTGTGCACGCTATCCGTCATAGTCGGCCACCCGCTCCCCCACGATCCGAATCGGCCATTGCCGCAGTGACATTCCGCACGTTTGAGCACCCTACGGCGCTCGACACGCCACGGCACGCCGGGCCTCGGCTCGGTGCGGTGGGTGGTCGCGCCGCGCTACGCCGCGTCGTCGAGCGGGCTCATCGGCGGCGCCACCGCGATCACCGTCATCGATCCGGGCGCGACTTCGGTGAACCCGGCATCCCGCACGGCGGCGATCGTCTCGAGCCCGTCGCCACCGTTCACTCGGGCGCACAGGCGGGCCCAGAGATCCGGCTCGGCATCCCGGACGGCGCAGCGGAATCCACGCTGCGCCCAGGCGAAGGCTTGTTCCACCGGAAGCGCACCGGCCAGCAACATGCTCGCGTGACCGACCTGCGCCGCCGCCTTGCCCACGGTCATGCTCAGGGCCGAATTCACCCACAGCACAGGCAATTCCGGGTCCGCGGGACCGGGCTCGTCCGACTCGAGATCGGTGCCGCCGATCTGCAGTTTGCGAATGCGCTGGTCGATGTCGCCGACCGGACCGGGCACCAGGGCGCGCGCCTCGGCGCCGTCCACCTCGAGCGTGACGCCGTCCACCTCGTTGGCCGCGAGCCACTGTGCGCCACGGGCCCGGCGCGCGACCTTCCGGATACGCGAGCGCTTCCATGCGAGGTAGCGGTCCTGCCACTCACCGTCCGGACCCACTCGCGGGTCCAGGCAGAGCGCCACGGCCGCGGCGGCCGCCGCCTCCAGTACCGCACTGCGGCGCGGCGGTTCGGCTTTCGGTATGTGCAGCACCATCTGCATCGCCTGCACCTGCGCGGGATCGTCCGGATCGCCGCCACCCCCGTAACCCAGCGCCAATTCCGCATGCCGGGCACGGAAACCCGAATCCAGCAGCAGTGGCGGTGCGGCGCCCTCGGGCGCGTCGATCTCGGGTTCGGTCATCAGCTCAGCGGCACTCGGCGCAGCAGTCCGTCGCGGGCGTCCGCGGCCTCGACCTCGTCGCGGGTGACCCCGAGAATGAACAACACCGCGTCCAGGAACGGATGCGACAACGCGGTGTCGGCGACCTCCCGCAGCGCGGGCTTGGCCTGGAAGGCGATACCGAGGCCGGCGGCGTTGAGCATGTCGATGTCGTTGGCCCCATCGCCGACCGCGACGGTCTGTTCCATCGGCACGCCCGCCTCGGCCGCGAAACGCCGCAGCGCCACCGCCTTTCCGGGCCGGTCGACGATCTCGCCGATGACCTGACCGGTGAGCTTGCCGTCGACCACCTCGAGGGTGTTGGCGTGCACGAAATCCAGTTCCAGCTCGTGCGCCAGCGGTTCGATCACCTGACGGAATCCGCCGGAGACCACACCGCACCGGAATCCGAGGCGGCGCAGGGTGCGAATGGTGGTCCGCGCGCCGGGGGTCAACTCGATCCGCTCGGCGACCTGATCGATCACCGTTTCGTCCAGTCCGGTGAGGGTGGCGACGCGCTGACGCAGCGATTCGGCGAAGTCGATCTCCCCGCGCATCGCGGCCTCGGTGACCTTGCGGACCTCCTCCTCGACACCGGCGTGGGCGGCCAGCATCTCGATCACCTCGCCCTGGATCAGGGTGGAGTCGACGTCGAAGACGATGAGCCGCTTCGCCCGCCGGGCCAGCCCCGCGCGCTCGACGGCGACGTCCACCTTCTCCTTCGCGGCGACCTCGGCCAGCGCCGTGCGCAGGCGGGTCTCGGCCAGCGCGTCCTCGGTGGGCGGTGCGGTGACCATCAGCTCGAGACCGGTCACCGGGTAGTCGGCGATACCCCGGATGGAGTCGATGTTGACCTCTTGGGCGGCCAGTGTGCGCGCGATGGTGCTGAACGCGCGAGCGGTCACCGGGCTGCCGAGCACCACCACCGCGTGTGTGGACAAGGGCGCCCCGGAGACCGAATTGGCGCCGATCTCGACGTCGACCTGCATGCCGACGGTCGCCATCGCGTCCTCGAGCTGATCCTGCAGATCCTCCGGATCGCCCGGACTCGTCACCAGCACCCCGAGGGTCAGCCGGCCCCGGATCACGACCTGCTCCACGTCCAGCAGGCTCACGCCGTGCCGGGACAGCGCCGCCAGCAGCACCGAGGTCACGCCCGGTTTATCGGGCCCGGTGACCGTGATCAGCACCGTCGTCTCGGTGGCAGTGCCACGATCGGACTCGGACGTGCCCACGCGCAACTCCATCTCTTCGTCACAGCTCCACTTCCGCGGCGATCGCGGTCCGCGACGGCCAGCAGACATTCTCTCAGGTCGGGTGCGGCCACCGGCGCGCACCGGTCGCCGGAGTCACTGCCGCACCGCCGACCCGGCGCGGCACCCCCCGAAACGCCGAACGCGGCGGCCGTCGCACTGGACGGCCGCCGCGCCGGGACTGCTCTCTTCGAAGCGGGGTACTAGCTCGACACCTTCTCGAGCTCGGCCACGTGATGGGACTTCGAGCCCCAGCCCACGTGCGCCTCGGCCCGCATGCGCTCCACCATGTGCGGGTAGTGCAGCTCGAACGCCGGACGCTCGGACCGGATCCGCGGCAGCTCGTAGAAGTTGTGCCGCGGCGGCGGGCAGGTGGTGGCCCACTCCAGCGAGTTGCCGTAGCCCCACGGATCGTCCACGGTCACGACCTCGCCGTAGCGGTAGCTCTTGAAGACGTTCCAGATGAACGGCAGCGTCGAGGCACCGAGGATGAAGGCGCCGATCGTGGAGACGGTGTTCAGGGCGGTGAAACCATCGGTCGGCAGGTAGTCCGCGTAACGACGCGGCATGCCCTCGTTACCCAGCCAGTGCTGCACCAGGAAGGTGGTGTGGAAGCCGACCATGGTCGCCCAGAAGTGCCACTTCGCCAGGCGCTCGTCCAGCATGCGGCCGGTCATCTTCGGGAACCAGAAGTAGATTCCGGCGAAGGTGGCGAACACGATGGTGCCGAAGAGCACGTAGTGGAAGTGCGCGACCACGAAGTAGGTGTCGGACACGTGGAAGTCCAGCGGCGGGCTGGCCAGGATGACGCCCGACAGACCACCGAAGAGGAACGTGACCAGGAAGCCGACCGAGAACAACATCGGTGATTCGAAGGTCAGCTGCCCCTTCCACATGGTGCCGATCCAGTTGAAGAACTTCACACCGGTCGGAACCGCGATCAGGAAGGTCATGAACGAGAAGTACGGCAGCAGCACCGCGCCGGTGGCGTACATGTGGTGCGCCCACACCGCGATCGACAGCGCCGCGATGCCCAGCGTCGCGTAGACCAGGGTGGTGTAACCGAAGATCGGCTTACGGCTGAAGACCGGGAAGATCTCGGACACGATGCCGAAGAACGGCAGCGCGATGATGTACACCTCGGGGTGGCCGAAGTACCAGAACAGGTGCTGGTAGAGCAGCGAACCGCCGGTGGCCGGGTCGTAGATGTGGCCGCCCAGGTGCCGGTCGTAGGCCAGCGCCATCAGCGCGGCGGTCAGCAGCGGGAAGGCCAGCAGGATCAGAACGCTGGTGACGGCGATGTTCCAGGTGAAGATCGGCATCCGGAACAGGGTCATACCGGGGCAGCGCAGGCAGACGACGGTGGTCAGCATGTTGACACCACCGAGGATGGTGCCCAGACCGGAGACGGCCAGACCCAGAATCCACAGGTCGCCGCCGACACCCGGGGAGTGCACGATGTCCGACAGCGGGGTGTAGGCGGTCCAGCCGAAGTCGGCGGCGCCACCGGGGGTGATGAAGCCCGCGGTCGCCATGGTCGCGCCGAACAGGTACAGCCAGTAGCTGAACGCGTTCAGACGCGGGAAGGCGACGTCGGGCGCACCGATCTGCAGCGGCAGCACGATGTTGGCGAAGCCGAACACGATCGCGGTCGCATAGAACAGCAGCATGATCGTGCCGTGCATGGTGAACAGCTGGTTGAACTGTTCCGGCGACAGGAACTGCAGACCCGGACGAGCGAGCTCACCACGCATCAGCAGGGCCATCAGGCCGCCGATCATGAAGAACGACATCGCGGTCACCAGGTACATCACACCGAGGACCTTGGGGTCCGTGGTGGTGACGGCCTTGTAGATGAACGAACCCTTCGGGCCCAGTCGTGCCGGATACGGCCGTGTCGCTTCCAGCTTGGGGACTGGCTGGGGCTCTACAGCAGTCACTGATCCTCCTGAAGGTGTGCCTTCTGCTCGTTTCGCACGCTCGTGCGTTCCGGCACATGACGAAACGACGGTGGCTTGCGCTAGAGGCATCGTAAACCGTGGCGTCGCAGGCGTCCGACGGGGTCCTACTCTCTGTCGTATTCGCCGCGCGGACGGTGCCGCAACGACCCTGCACACGGGCGCATGTACCCTACGCTGCATGCCGGTGAGCGAACGCGTCTCCACCCGAAAGCCCAAGACCCGCAAGCGCACCAGTGCGCGCCGGCTCTCGCTCGGCGGTGCGGCCGTCGGCGCGGTGGTCGCCCTGGTCACCGGGTGCGGCACCGGGGGTGACGACGCATCGAGTTCGATCGTCCGGACCACCACGAATATCGCCGGTGCGAGCGTGGTCGGCATCGAGCGCGACACCACCCGGGCCTGCGCCCTGCCCACCGCCCCCGATCAGGCGTCGGGCACGCGCACGGTGGCAGGCACCCAGGTGCCCGCGGATCCGAAACGCATTGTCGTCCTGGACACCGCGGCGCTGGACGCGGTCTGTGCCGTGGGCCTGTGGGAGCGGGTCGTCGGCGCGACCACGCAACCCGGCCCGGCGCCGCAACCGAACTATCTGGGCACTGGCGTGCTGAAGATCCCGAGCGTGGGGACCTCCGGGGCGGTGGACCCGGCGAAAATCTCCGCGTTGCAACCGGATCTGATCCTGGGCGCCGCGGGTGACGGGGATCTCGCCGCCTTGCGCGGCGTCGCCCCGACCGTACTGGTCGACCACCGCGGCTGGCAGGACGATTTCACCGCCTACACCGACGCCCTGGGCCGCGGTTCGGCCGGCGCGAAGGCGCTCGCGGACTACCGCACGGACGCCCGCGAAACCGGAGCCTCGATCGCGGCCAATTTCTCGCAGGCATCGGTGATCCGCTTCTCCCCCAAGGACATTCAGGTTCAGGGCATCGACACGTTCGCGGGGCAGGTGCTCGCCGACGCCGGTGTGCAGCGGCCCGGCGCCCAGCGCGATCGCTCGTTCACGGTGGACAGCCTCGCCACCGAGAGCGACCGCAACAAGATCGAGGGCGACATCATCTATTTGATGTTCGACGGCCCCGACGGTCAGAGCCACGGCGAATCAATCATGAAGGGCGACGACTGGAAAGAGCTCGGCGCCGTCGCCGACAAGCGCGATTTCGCCGTCGAGGACGACCTCTGGCACGGTTCCGGGCTCACCGCCGCGCGGGCGATCCTCGACGACCTACGGAAGACGCTGAACGGGTACGTCACCGACTGAGCGCGTATCGGCTCATCGCAGCTCGGGGCCCGGTTCACCGGCCATCCGCTCGTCGGCATCCGACGGATTCGCCGGGGTGCGGCGCGGATCGTCGCTTGCCGCCCGCGGACGCAATGCGTAGGCCGGCACCAACTGGTCGGTCAGGTGCAGCGGCGTCCGCCCGTCCGCATAACAAACCGAGAAATTCACCCGCCCCAGCCACTCGCCACTGAACGAGGGCACCCAGTGGGTCAGTGTCCCCGGCCGCTCCCCCGTCATATCCAGCCCCGCCCCGTTGACGTGCCGGGGCGCGCCCGGATCCCGGATGAGAATCGCATCCAACCGCACCCACACCGGTTTCGGCGGCTGCACGAGCACCCGGTAGTAATAGCCGGTCTCGTTCGGATACTGCAGCTGCGGTTCGGTCCCCTCGGTCCGCGGAACACCGTCCGGAAGCCGTCGCGGCGCCCGGCCGGAGAACCCATCGCCCGCCCCCTCCGACGACACACCCCCGGCACTCGAACACATATTCGAATCATACCGAGCGGTCGGCCCGATCGGCACCCACCCCACCGCCGCCCCGCGGCAATGCATGGCGGTCAGTCGTCCGAGGCAACCAGCAACGCCAGTGAGCACCTGATTCTGTCGATGGCGATCAGTTCGTGGAAGCCTGCGAGATGACCCACCACCCATCCCCAGTCGTGTTCAGCGGTTGAATGCAAATCGGATAATTCGTACAGCTCGGGAGTTGCGAGGGCCGGGTAGACCAACATGTCGAGATCACGTTGCGTTCCGGCTGACACCGGCTTACCCGCGGCCGCCCACCCTCGCACGATCGCCACGGCGCCCTCGGTCTCGATCGGCCGGAACGAATCGAGGGTGATGCATTCCAGGCGATAGGGCCCGTGCATGCGGTGCTCACCCTGTTCCTCGGGAAGTCCCCCCGCGTAGTGGTCGCGATACTGCCGATGCGCGAGCAGCGCCGCCAGCAACTCCGGCGTTGACGCTCCCGGGTCGATGCGAAAGACCTTGACACTCACCCACTGTCGCGTGCCGCGGTCCATATGCACCAACCGTGCATGCTCGAAACCGATTGCGCTCATGTACGACAACGATGTCGAAGACCCAGCGTTCGCACCAGTTCCTGGCGTGCGGAGGCCTCGGCATCGTAGAGCCGATATCCGCCGCGACTACGGCCGGTCGGCGCCACGATCCCCCGATCCGCCTAGAACCGAATCGCCTTGACCGTCAGCCCCGTCCGCTCGGCCGGCGCGCCGATCGTCAGCATCGTCTCGTCGTTCACGAGCCTCAGCCTGCCGCCTCCTCCTAGGGGAGACTCGAGCGGCTGGGCTCGGCAAGGTCCCAGGAGCCCAGAACGAACGAGCCCGGACGCAGAAGTCTGCGTCCGGGCCCTTCATGGTCGAACCGAGTTCAGAACTCCCAGTCCTCGTCTTCGGTGTTGACCGCCTTGCCGATGACGTAGCTGGAACCGGAGCCGGAGAAGAAGTCGTGGTTCTCGTCGGCGTTCGGGGACAGCGCCGACAGGATGGCCGGGTTGACGTCGGTCTCGTCGCGCGGGAACAGGCCCTCGTAACCGAGGTTCATCAGCGCCTTGTTGGCGTTGTAGCGCAGGAACTTCTTGACGTCCTCGGTGAGGCCGACCTCGTCGTAGAGGTCCTGGGTGTATTCGACCTCGTTCTCGTACAGCTCGAACAGCAGCTCGAAGGTGTAGTTCTTGAGCTCGTCGCGCTCGGGCTGGGTGAGGTCCTCGAGCCCCTTTTGGTACTTGTAGCCGATGTAGTAGCCGTGCACGGCCTCGTCACGAATGATCAGCCGGATCAGGTCGGCGGTGTTGGTGAGCTTGGCGCGCGAGGACCAGTACATCGGCAGATAGAACCCGGAGTAGAACAAGAAGCTCTCCAGCAGCGTGGAGGCCACCTTGCGCTTGAGCGGCTCGTCGCCCCGGTAGTACTCGAGCACGATCTCGGCCTTGCGCTGCAGATTCGGGTTCTCCTCCGACCAGCGGAAGGCGTCGTCGATCTCGCGGGTGGAGCACAGCGTGGAGAAGATGGAGCTGTAGCTCTTGGCGTGTACCGACTCCATGAACGCGATGTTGGTCAGCACCGCCTCTTCGTGCGGGGTGCGCGCGTCCGGAATCAGGCTCACCGCGCCGACCGTGCCCTGAATGGTGTCCAGCAGCGTCAGACCCGTGAACACGCGCATGGTCAACTGCTTCTCGTGCGCGTTCAGCGTGTTCCACGACGGAATGTCGTTGGACACCGGAACCTTCTCCGGCAACCAGAAGTTGCCGACGAGCCGGTCCCAGACCTCGGCATCCTTCTCGTCGGGCACCCGATTCCAGTTGATCGCAGACACTCGATCGATCAGCTTCACGCCCGCTCACTCACCCTTCCCGCTTCGCCGGTCATTGTACGCTCGGACACTACTCCTAGTGGGCCGCCGCTCAGCACAACACAAGGGCTTGTGTCTCCCATGTCCTGGGCAAATGCGTTCCGGGGTGGGAAGTTCCACACCGCGGCCGAGAGCGAATGACGAGCGCGCGATGCACAGGCTACTGCCGCCGCCACGATCGCAGCAACGATGCCGAGAGTTTGCCAATGCGATCCAATACCGGGACGTGCCGGTCGATCCCCGCAGAGCACATTCCGGCGGACATCGATGAGGCCTGGCGGGTGCTCCCGACCGGGCTCAGCGCCCCGACCGGCGGCGGTGAACGCATGCGGGCGGCGCACTAATCGTGCAAACCTCCTCGGCTTCAGCGGTTTTCGGGCTGTTGCGAAATGGGTGGTGGCGGCGTGTAGCGCCGTGGCCCTTTCATTTGGTTGGTTGTGCTGACAGGTGTG
>NZ_LZML01000188.1:0-5254 GCF_001665695.1 Nocardia sp. 852002-51101_SCH5132738
AGGCGCACAGACGTTGTCGGCATCTTCCCCGACCGCCAAGCCATCATCCGGCTCGTCGGCGCCGTCCTGGCCGAGCAACACGATGAATGGATCGAAGGCCGCCGCTACCTCGGCCTGGACGTGCTGGCCCGCTCCCGCGGCCTCGCCGACCCCACCGACGAACAGGAGGACCCCACCCCCGCACTGACCGCCTGATCGAACAGGATCACGCGGAAATCACCCCGATACACCACCCGCTTGGACTTGACCGGCGAGCCTCGAAGGCTCGCTGTGGGGCGGGTAGAGGCCGACCCTAAGAGTCGGCTCTCATAAAGTGATTTACCTCACAATCTATCCGGTGACCTGCGGATACTCACCCTTAGTCATGTGAGCGGGGAAAAAATGTGAGGCTTAGTCATATAGAGCCGGTGAGATTCGCACCCTTAGTTACATAGGCGGGTGAGTGAGTTACGGCGTGCCGACCAATGACCTCCGTCACAATCTGGTCTCACGAAGAAAATTCGCAGGCTTAGTCATATAGAGGCAGCCAAGGGCCCTCCTCTTGCAGACTCCCGTTAGGTGCTCGGTGGTTCTTCCGTCTAACGGTCGAGAACGGGACCGTTCTCCTCTCTGACGGTCCCCGGTTCTTAATGAATACCCCGCAGTCGTAGAAACTGCGGGGTTTTTGTTTGTCCTACTTCATGTAGGCCCTACGTATCGAGAGAAGGTGACTAAATGGCTGCCGCGTGTACGCGACACGAACATTACGGCCCGCAGGACTACCGCCCCGGAGGCGGTTGTATCTACTGCTCACGAGAAGCACAAGCGCGGTACCGCAAGCGACGCCGCGAAGAACACCGGCGGATGAAAGAAACGCTAGACCGATTAGGGCTGTCGCTGGCAGATATAGACCCGGAGTAGCCCCGAGTAGTTCTAGGCCGTCTACGGCCAATCTAGAGGCCCTTATGGGGCCTTCTTTTATGTCTGGAGAACGGATGAATGAGTGAAGTAGACCGATGCGGTTGTGGTGAACCCACAGAAACCAGGCGACACAAAAAGTGTCGCCGGTGCCGGTTGGAACCGTTAGCCGGTTCATCTCAGTGCCCTTGGTGCCTTGATTGGTACGTGAGTCACGGAGGCACGGTTAGTGAAGTTCAGAAGCACGCTAAGCGTGACTGTCACAGGAAGGGTTGAACATGTCTAAGCAGAAACACGACATCGGGTATCAAAAGAGGCTTAAGGCTCAGGAGAACCGACGCGAGCTAAGAGCTAAGCGTAGGAACCGAGGGCGACAGTGACAGAGTTCCGAGACCACTGGAATGCACGCACCTCGAAAGAACAAGAAGCGGCGTATCAGTGTTGGCGCGCTAATCATGAACGGTATATCGCGAAGGTATTTGCTAACGCTGAACCGGATTCTAAAGAGTATCGGGCTGGTCTCCGCACCGAAGCGGAGGTTAGAGAACTTTGGTTCCGACGCTACCGCCGACCGGACTCGCCGGATGCTTTATGGACCGACCCCAGAACGGATGTCCGGTGACAGCAGAAGGACCGCGAGTGCTGTTGTGCTGGCGGAAACCTAGTAAGGCTCGGGGTACAAGTTCGTTCAAAATATACGACTGTAGGACCGGTACGAGCATCCGGGTTAGCCCCTCGGACTTACGCCAGTTCCTAGACCATGCAGAAGACAAATGGGAAGAGTTCGAAGCCTTCAAAATCGAACGACAGAAAGAATTAGACAATGCGAAGTGACGAAGCTGCGCGGCTGTTGGGTATCCCGCAGGACACCACAGCGGCGAAGGTCCGGGGTTACCTGGGGCATCCGGAGGTTGAAGTAACCGACGGAGACGATCTAATGTCGGCTGCCGCTGCACGTAAGGAATGGGCTCGGGGGTTTGAAAAAGCATTGAATACCGAACCGGTGCCGGAGCATGAACCTAGCGCTACACCGGTTAGCCCCGAATTCCACGCGGCCGGACCTGGCGACCTTAACCACAATTTCCAGAACTGACTAAACCCCAATTCGGGACCGTCCACGGTGGGCGGTCCTTTGCTATCTCAAAAGGAGAATCACGAATGAGCGTCAATTACACGCTGTGGGATATCGACATCAAAACTCTTACCGATGCTGGTGTTGAACTTCCGGCGGAATACGCTGAAGTAAAGCGCCGGAAGGCGCTGGTGTTTGGTGACAGCTATGTGTATCGAGCTAAGCTCAACTCCGCGGTTTCCGATCCAAGCGTTGCGATTACCGACGATGAGCTTATCGAGCTCCGTCTAATGGCTGCCGCTGAGGCTGTAAATAGTGCCAATCAGACAGAGGAATTGAATCGGGTTTCTTATGCCGCATTGCGGCGTATCTACGACGGCGTGTCCGGTGACGTGTGGGAACAGCTTGCATCCGAGTTCAACCGTGAAGCTGAACGGTTCGACAAGGCGGCTGAGGTTGTCGACCCTGCGCTACCAATGACTGAGGTGTTCGATATGCCAAAGAAGATTCAGGAAGCATGGACAGACGCTAATTCGGCGCTCGCCAAACTGACTGCGCTAATCAATCCGCTACACGTCGCGGCGAAACTTGCCGGGGTATGCGGTAACAGCCGTGACAGTGTTCTACGACTGTTGGTAGACCACGAAAACCACGCCGGGGAGCGCGTCGAGCGAATCGGGTTCGATTGGCTGGCACTTCGTAAGGCCGGTGTCAGTATTCGTGCTGTGACACGTCTAGAGGACGCTAAGCCGTGGGCTGTGCCGGTTCCTGAATCGGCGGTGCCTCAGCCCCCGTCCGCTACTGATGTGGCGTGGTTGCGTAGCGCTGGCATGGCTGGTGATTGGGACAGTTTGTACGTCCGGTACGACGAGTGACGATCGTCGTACCTGAATAGCTCCCGAGGGGACCGCTAAGCGGTCCCCTTTTTATTTATTGGAGAACCACAAATGAATCGGATAACCGCGATAGCGGTTGCAGCGGTAGCGGTAGTTGCTGCGGTTGTGTCGTATGAGCACCTGTACACGGTGGCGGAAATATCCGGCGAGCACTGGCGGGCATGGTTGCTCCCGTTGTCGGTAGACGGTCTGGTGATTGCCGCATCGTTGTCCGCGTTCCGTTCGAAGCGGAACCGGGAGCCAGTACACCCGATGACCAAGCTTTCTCTTGGTACCGGTCTCGTGGTCTCGGTGGCCGCAAACGTGTTGGTGCCGTTCCTACCGGCGGTGTCTTCCGGATGGTTGTCCGCTGCGGTAGCGGCATGGCCTGCGGTAGCGCTGGCACTCGCTTTCGAGGAGCTGCTACGCCTGCGCGGTACCGCTGAGCCGGAACCGCTTCCGCTAGAGCCGGAGCCGGTAGACGAACCTGCGGAAGAACTGGAAGAACCCCGACCGGCCGTTCCGGCCGGCACGGCCGGAACGGAAACCCCACGGGCGGCAGCGCTGCGGGTGGCGCTGGCGGAACCAGGCATCACCGGTAGCGCTCTCGGAGCTCGGTTCGCCCGCTCCGATTCGTGGGGGCGGGCAGTCATCCGGGAAGCGAAGAAGAACCATCAAAGCGAATTGAGCCTAGTGTGACAGACATTGATATCAGTACCCGGCAAGTTTTCAAGCGGTATTCGTTAGGAGAGGCGTACCGGATGTCTCAGCAGTCGGAACGCTGGGTATTCAAAGACACTATCTGTTCTTCGGTAACACTGATCTACGGTAAGTCGAATGTCGGCAAGTCGTACTTGGTTTCGTCTATGGTTTCGTCGTTGCTGGTTGACGGTCGAGAATTCCTCGGTATGCAACCGGTCGATAAGTCGAAACTGTGGCGGCCCGCGATCGTAAGCACCGACCCCGGCACATTGCAGGACTACGGAGAGCAGATTTTCGAGACGATTCCGAACCCTACGGGTGATGAGGTCGACCTGTTCGAAGGTGCGTTAACTCTCGACCCGACCCGCTGGGAATTGTTCGCCGATGAGGTTGTCGCTAACGGGAACAACTTCGTCGTCTTGGACAACCTTATGGGGTTGACTGGAGACACGAATTCGTCGGAACGGTGCACGGTCGTGTTCGATGCTATGGCTAAGCTGAACTCCCAGGGTATCCCAACCGTGCTACTACATCACGAATCAGAACACGGATTCTCGGCGACCGGAGCTAACCCTATGGGGTCGTCGGTTATCGTGCAGAAGTCTCGGCAATGGATACAAGTTCGGCAGACGAACCGTAAGGGTCTACGCGGCGGCAATACCGCGATGATTATTCGAGGTAACCGATTGGAGCAACCGCAACAGTTGGTTGCCGCGCCGATGGCTGGTCCGAACTTCAAGGTGTTGAACCGTGGAGCGTGGGAATCGACCACGGTAGAGGCCGTTAAGAAACAAGACCGGACCAAGACAACCCTTGACGCTAACGCAGATATGGCGAACTGGGTTGTTGATAACTGCCAAGGTAAATCCCTCCGGGCTGCTGCGGATGCACTAGCTAAGGAGTTCCCTACGCACTCGGCTGGAACGCACCGGAATTCTCTGAGCGGTGGGTCACTGAGTAAGTTGGTGAATCGTTCAGGAACCACCTGGACACGGGTTGTGACACCTGCGAGGGAAACCGCAGGTCAGAAGGGGTAGGAGTGTCACGCCGGCTGTGACACTCAGCCATCATTACCGCAGGTCAGAGTCGGTGTCACTGTCACGTGTCACCCCTTATATAAGTAGTTCGTACCTCACCACTTATTAACCCACTCCATAACCTTTTAGTGGAGCCGTGCTCCACCGGAGACGGGAAGAATATAGCGGCCCTTAGCGGGGCCGCTTATCCATAGGTCAGCCGTGCTGACCTTCATCACCTGCGAACGTCGCAGATATTCACCGATAGGAGGTAGGCCGTGCCTACCGACCAACAGCACGCAACCGTGTTGCGAGCCAAGTGCAACAACGGCACGTTGTATCGAAACGATGCCAAGCTATCGCATTGGCTTGGCATCCCTGAGAACACGGTCAAGTTTGTACGGTTGAGTCCAGCAGGATGGTGTATGGCCGGACGCCAGCAAAGTGCGGGCGTGTCGTAGCCGGATAGGGGGTGGTCACCGCGTGATCCTTCAAAAGACCGGCAAGTCACTTGAAGGAAAGAAAGTTCACGCGATGACCTCTGTCCAGCCTATCGACCCGTCCAAGATGCTGTCGGACCAACTCGCCGTCGCGAGCCCGGACCTGCTGCGCGAGATGATGTCCACCTTCATCAAAGCCCTGATGAGCAACGAAGCCGACTCGATGTGCGGTGCCGGCTACGGCGAACGATC